>CALRBJ010000007.1:16689-19290 GCA_943354205.1 Candidatus Nomurabacteria bacterium | reverse complement strand
TTGAGCCGAAAAATGCAATTGTGTATTTATATGCTCACACCGACAATAAAGACAAGATGAATGAAGAAAATTTTGCTCCATATAATCCTGATGAGGTGGCAAAATTTTCCGAAATGCCTCAAGCGACCAAAGATTACTACAAGGAAATGATTGGTAAAGGAGAGCGACCTTTGTTGTATCACAAAATTCCGCATATACTTTACAAAGGTACGCTCGACATAACTAATCTGCCAATCATTTCTGTCTAGTTGGCGCAGAAAAATTTTCGGATTTCGCAAAAAGAAAAAGCCGAAGCCCGCGCGGATTCCTCCCCAGACCCCTCCTCCGCGCGGGCGAGACCATCGCCCCGCCTCCTTTGCCCCAGAAAAATAGTGGCGGGGCGCATCAGGAATTTCTTTCAAAAAAGGTTCGGACTTTGTTTAATAGACACCACAACGCCTTGACTTACTTTTTAACTGTGATATTCTGTATCACAGCAATTTTGCACATTCACAAAAATTTCAATTATGTATTTAGATCAAAGGAAAGCTCAACAAGAAAAAGAGCAAAAAGAAAATTTTGAAGAGTTGAAAAAGTGGCTCGCCTCGAAACAAGGGAAAAATTTTTCACCAGCTTTGCAGTACATAGAACATCTTGAAGAAATGCATGAGCTAGATAAAAAAGAACTTAAAGAATACAAAGAATTTTTCAGTAGATTAGGAAAACTTACTCCAAGACGTTCGTCAACTTCTGATAAAATTGGTTAAAATCTACACAAGCTTCTAAGCCCGTCATACAATGGCGGGCATTTTTATTGCTTCTTTTTCCTTTTGATTCGCGGTATAATTTATCGCAAATGGCTGATGACAATAGCATCACATACTTTGGAGAAACCGATTACCGCAACAAGCGGACGCGCTTTGGCATCAAAGCCAAAGATCGTAGCCGACACGTCTATGTGATCGGTAAAACGGGCATGGGAAAATCGACCTTGCTTGAAAACATGGCAATACAAGATATTCAAAACGGCGAAGGCATGGGCTTTATCGATCCGCACGGAGGCACTGCCGAAAAACTTCTCGATTATGTGCCCGAGAGCCGGATAAACGATGTCATCTATTTCGCTCCGTTCGATACCGAATTCCCAATCTCCTTCAATGTGCTCGAAGATGTCGATCCCGACAAACGCCACCTCGTGGTCTCGGGGCTCATGAGCACTTTCAAAAAAATCTGGGTGGACGCGTGGAGCGCCCGCATGGAATATATATTGCAAAATACCTTGCTCGCGCTTTTGGAATATCCAAACTCCACTTTGCTTGGCGTGAACAAAATGCTCTCCGACAAAGATTTTAGAAAAAAAGTGGTGGACAATATTTCCGATCCATCAGTAAAATCTTTTTGGGTGGATGAATTCGCAAAATACACCGAGCGTATGGCGGCCGAAGCGGTGCCGGCCATCCAAAACAAAATCGGGCAATTCACCGGCAATGCGCTCATCCGCAACATGATCGGTCAGCCGAAATCTTCTTTCGACATGCGCGAGATCATGGATCAGAAAAAGATTTTGATCATGAACCTTTCCAAAGGGCGAGTGGGCGAGCAAAATGCATCGCTCTTGGGAGGTATGCTGATCACCAAGATTTATTTAGGCGCCATGAGCCGCGCCGATGCTACGGCCTCGGCGCTCAAAGCCATGCCACACTTTTATTTCTATGTCGACGAATTCCAATCTTTTTCTTCCGATTCTTTTGCCGACATACTCTCAGAAGCTCGCAAATACAAACTTTCGCTCACCATCGCCCACCAATACGTGGAGCAAATGAGCGATATGGTGCGGGCGGCGGTCTTTGGCAACGTGGGCTCGATGATCGTATTCCGCGTCGGCTCAACCGATGCTGAAGTTTTTGAAAAAGAATTCGCCCCACAGTTTACTTCGGAAGATATTGTAAATCTCGGGCAATACCAAATGTATCTAAGGCTCATGATCGACGGCGTGGGCAGCAAGCCATTTTCTGCTCGTGGTATGGCGCCGATACCAGAGCCGGATGCTAATTTCAAAGCGAAAATAATCGAGCACTCCAGATCTGTCTTTGCTCATACTAGAACCGAAGTAGAGGAGGCTATAAAAAAATGGCACGAAGGCGAGAAGAAGCCCGAATATGTGCCACCAGCCCCGGCCCCTGTGGCGCCCAAACCTATCGCAACTCCGGCTCCGGCAGTAAAAACCATTCCGGTTTTTACTGCCAAGCCCGCGCCTGCTCCAATTACAAAACCAATTCAAGCAGTTGCACCCTCACCTAAATTAAAAGATCTTTTGGCCAAACTAGAATCAGACGAAAAACCAGCAGAAATCAAAAAAGAAACAGAAGAAATAAAAATTCCTGCCCCAGCCCCGATGTCTTTGAATTCATTGAAGCAAAGCGCGCCGATTGCAAATGGTGTAAAGCCGATGGTAAAAGATGCTAAAGCTCCGAGCGCTGAAAATGTTTCGGCCTTGAAAGATATTTTAAATAAAGCGATGGAGGGAGAAAAGATAGAAGAAAAAAAGGAAGAGAAAAAATCTGAAGTTCCTAAAAATTCTACCCCCAAAGAAGTACCGGAAGAAGTCTTGAGGAAAATTTT
>CALRBJ010000007.1:0-16679 GCA_943354205.1 Candidatus Nomurabacteria bacterium | reverse complement strand
AAAAATGAAAAAATCGGGGTTAAAAATTTTATTTAGTATGATTTGTCTGGTATTTTTATTTGGCAATCATTTTGCCTCGGCTTCTACTTCGGTGGCCATAAATGAAATCATGTATGATCTCGACGGTGGAGATATCGACTGGGTGGAGGTACAAAATACTGGTTCTACTGATATCGATCTGTCCACTCTAAAGCTTTTAATCAGCAATTCTACCTCTAATCACACTATAAACAATTCTTCCGGATCTACCGTTCTCCACCCAGGAGATTATGGAGTGATAGTGGGCAGTACAGTCATTTCAAATTACACCGCAAAATGGGGGAGCTCCGGCAATATTTTTACCGCTTCCTTTACTCTGCCAAACGACACAGCAAAGGTGGAAATAAATAATGACGACAAAACTTCTCCGATCTCTTCGGTCACTTATACCAGCACCCAAGGTGCTGCGGGTGATGGTAATTCTTTATCTTTGATCAGTAGCGCTTGGAGCGCAGTTTTGCCCACTCCAGCCTCGGTCAATAGCACTGCGAGCACCCCACCTGCAAGCGGAGGTGGAACCACAACTACCACTACAGAAGAAAAAAGCACAGAAACTGAAATACCCTCTGTAAAAGTAGATATAATTTCTAGAAATACTATTGTCGCTGGTGTGGCGAATATTTTTAGCGCCATTGTTCATGGATACGACGGCGATATTTGGCGAGAAGGACGATACAATTGGAGCTTTGGCGATGGCGAAACGAAAGAATTTTTGAACGGTGAAAAATTTGAGCATATTTATTTGTATCCTGGCACCTATGTGGTGATGCTTGAGTACAGGAGGTATTATTGGACGCCTGATCCGGATGCCACCGACAGATTTGTAGTAAAAATCATCTCTCCGATGGCTACAATTTCAAAAATATATCCTGATGGTGGAGTAGAGGTATCAAATGACAGCACAAATGAATTGGATTTATCGAATTGGAAAATAATCGAAGATAAAAAAACTTTTACTATTCCGAAAAATACCATAATCCTCTCCAAGCAAAAAATAATTTTTCGCCCCTCTGTCACCGGATTCTCATCCAGCGCGACCATGGCCACTTTGAATTACCCCATGGGTGATGCAGCATTTTCTTTCGGTGCTCTAGATGTTGCACCTAAAGTCCAACAAGAAGTAAAATCTATTTCGTATTATTCTTCCCCCAGGGCGGACCTAGGGGAGAGCGCAGGCGCTGATTTGTTGAGCGCGAGCGCGATAAATAGTTTGCCTGAAGAAAACACAATAAAATCAAAAAATCTTTTCTCATACATATTTGTTTTAGGGGCTTTAATTTTAGTTTCTGGTACGGGAGTAGTTTATTTCAGAATAAATTCGCGCAACAAAAAATCATCCGATGAAGATGATTTTGAGCTTGCAAATTAGCGGTCGGTCGAAGTGTCAGAAGAATCACCAGATGGCTTTCCATCTGTTTTAGGGGGTGTGATCGGATCAGTTGGATTGTGTTCTTCGGGAATTATTTTTATCGGATCAGTCTTTGTTTTTTGAGGAAGATCCTCTGGTTTTGTCACGCTAGTGTTTTCTTTTGAATCTATTTTTGCAATATCATCTATGGTAGATTCTTCCGCGCGGAAGAGAGAGGTGATTTCATCATCTTCTGTTTCTGTAGCGCTTGGCGCCATTTTTGTATTTTCTGAAAAAGAAGCTTTTATGCGCTCGGTCACCAAAGACAAGGTTTCTTTGTCGCCTTTGCCACTGGCCTCTGCCAGCGAAGCATTTAGATCAGAAGCATGTTCTATAAATCTCGCCGTGGCCACCTCGGAAGCCCCATCGGTAAATTTTCCAGAAGCTTGCAGTGTTTTTATTTCAGTGATTCGAGTTTCCAAGCGTTTGGCTTGCCAAACAGTTTTTGTGCGAGCATCGCTGATCATGGATCCGCGCAGGCCCTCGTTTAGATTTATTTTTATTGGGTACAGCAAATCTCCCGGTAGTGCACCGGCTGAAGCGTACGATAGGCCACCCGTGCCTATTGCAAGGACGAGCACAGCCATCACGGCCACTTTGGCAAAATGCATAAAGTTGAATGGATGAAAGTAAGGAGACTTTATCGGGACGATGTTTTTTACGGGTAGGGGATTTGATTCCATAAAAGAGGTGAGTCGAACATGCGCCGACATTTTTTCTTGGTCAGTCATTTTTATTTCTTTCACACCCTCTATTATTTTTTTGAAATTTTCGTTCATATATTTTTATTCTTTTGGTTTTAGAATTTCTTCTATTTTTTCCAATCCTCGGTGTATGCGCACCGAGACATTGTTTTCCGTCTCGCCGGTGACTTCTGCGATCTCGCTGATAGACAGGTCGTCTACATAGCGAAGCATCAGCACATCGCGATACTTTTCGGGAAGCTCGCCGACCACTTTCATGGCTTTTTCCGCATCGAAAGTCTGCTCATGGTCGCCCATAGGGGCGGCTTCGCCTACATGGTCGTAGCCCTCTTCCATCATCGAATCGAGCGATACGGCCTTTTTCTTGCGTCTGTAGTCGATGATGGCGTTTGTGGCGCTACGGTATAAAAAAGGCTTCCACTGCTCCACGGTATTGCCTCGTACCAGATATTCCCAAGTTTTGGTAAATGTCTCGGAAGCGAGGTCGAGAGCTACTTCGCGGTTGGAAGTTTGGTTGAAACAATACCTAAATATGGCATCATTCCAATCCTCGTAGGCTTTTAAAAAGGCATCTTTTAAGTTGTTGTCAAGAGTTTGATTCATATGTTTAGACGGCATAGAGGCGTCTTTATTACAGGATATTATAGCAAAAAAATAAACCCTTCTCTAGCTGAAAAGGGTTTCTTAGGCCGATGTTTTAACTGCGATGTATTTCGCAATTTTTTTGTTCTAGCCCGTGTTTCTTTAGGCCTTTTGTCTTGGCATATCCTTTGTCATTAAAGGACGAATGACGAGTACATAAAGGCAAAAGCCGATGGTTAAAAGAGCTGTGATCATGTTTTTATTTTTTATTTGGTGATTGTTCTACACACTAAGACGGGTGTATTGTCAAATTCTTACAAAACGCCAAATATGCTATTATTTAAAGGCTTATGCAAAAAGAAGCTAAGAAAAAAATACTGATTTTAGGGGGAGGTTTTGCTGGAGTGCAAGCTGCGTTCGATTTGGCCAAAAAGAATCCTAAAAATGCCGAGATCACTTTGATTTCAAACAAAAGCTATTTTGAATATTATCCCGCGCTCTATCGTGTAGCCACTGGTGCTTCCCCGATCGAAGTGTGTGTGCCACTATCCGAAATTTTAAAGAAAAATGTGGATCTAGTCATAGATACTGTCTTAAATGTAGATTTGCAAAATAAAAAAGTTGCAACAGCATCAGGCGAAATATATGAATATGATTTTTTAATTATCGCTCTCGGTAGCCAAACTGCTTATTTCAATATTCCCGGACTAAAAGACCTCTCGCTTGGATTCAAGTCGGCCTCGCAGGCGATGGAGCTGCGCCACCACATAAACAAACTTTTCAAAACGCATGCAGGGCACAAAGCCGAAGATTTGGTCTCGCATTTTCATTTTGTGGTGGTCGGTGGTGGCCCATCGGGGGTGGAAGTAGCTGGAGACCTTTCTGTTTTTATAAAAAAATTAGCCAAGGCTTATAAAATAAAAAAGTCTCTCATCAGTCTCGACATTGTAGAAGGGAATGCCAGACTATTGCCTATGTTACCAGAGAGTGTTTCGGCAAAAATAGAAAAGAGATTAAAGAAATTGGGCGTACATGTCATGACCAATCGCAAACTTTTAAAAGAAGAAATCGAAGAAATATATTTAGCGGGGATCACGATGAAGACAAAGACAGTGATTTGGACCGCCGGCACCGAGCTTGCGCCTATCGTGCGAACTATAACCGGGCTTTCTTTTGCGGAATCAGGACAAAAGAGAATTCTAGTAAATGAATATTTGGAAGCGAAAGGTTATACAGGTGTGTATGCATTGGGCGATATTGCCGATACCCCATATGCTGGCCTAGCGCAGACTGCTATCTACGACGGCAAATTTGTGGCCCGAGATATTTACAAGATTCTTTCAGCGCAGTCTCGAAAAAAATACAATGCTAAAAAGGTGGCCTATGCCATACCGGTGGGTGAAAACTGGGGCGCACTCGTCTTGGGCCCTATAAAAATATACGGCTATCTCGCCTATATCGTGCGCCATTTCATTGACTTCAAATATTTCGCAAGCATTCTCTCTCCGTACAAACTATTTTCAATTTTCTTTGAAGGCTGGAAGTATCGTAAAATTAAAGAATAATCCGGTTGACTTCGCACTTTTTTGTCTGTAGGATAGCGCTCAAACTACATTACAATGCAAACCAAAAAAGAGTTTCAAAATCTCGATGACTTTGTCATCGCGGTTATTTACTTTTTAACCCAAAAGTATTTTCAAAAATGGATTTTCATCTCAAGGCAGAAATCTTGGCTTTCGGAAAATGAATTCATGATTGAAAACGGCAAGGGTTACAAAAATGCTATCTTTGTTTTCCCCAATTCCAATCGCGCTTATCAATTTTATCGAATTCTTTTCGACCAAGAATGGATTTCTCCATCTTTGAAATATATAGAAGGAGAAGAAAGAGTGCTTTTGAAAATTCGTGTAAATTGGCAAGAATCCCTACCTTTCGACCTTGCGCTATTCGAAGAGTTCAAGAATTCAAAGGAGGTGGATGTGGAAGAGTTGAAACCATTGCCAGTTCCGGAAGTTGGAAAAGAGAAAACAGAGGTGAGCCAAGAAGTTCAAAATTTTATTCTCTCTACCAAAGGCTTGGGGCTGTCTGCTCATCCGGAGCAAATAAAAGTGATGAAAGACGCCATAGAGATCTTGAAAAAATTTGGGATAAAGAGAGGTACGACAGTATCCAGAGTAAATGGTGTCGCAGATTTTCACAATGAAGATTTCCATTCTCACAAGGTTTTGACAGAGCACACTTTTGGCCGTTTTACTTTCGATGATTTGACCAATATCGAGAGGGCAAAAAATATCTTGCAGGAAAGAGGTTTTTTTGTCCAAAAATCTACCCCAGCAGAGCTTCGAATTTTTTTCAGCAAAAGTGAATTTGAAAAAGCAACTACATGACCCGCCACTTTGGTGGGTTATTTTATTTTCTTTAATATCAGTGGAATTTTTTTGAAGTCTTCTATCAAAATGTCTCTCATGCTCCCGTTGTAGAGCGCGGCGGCCGGATGGTAGAGGGGCAGAAAGTGACTGGTTGGGATTTTGATAAACTTTTTAATGATGAGTTTACCGTGCGCATCGGAGATTTTTAAATCTGGGAAAAAGTCGTTCATCGAATGCCGGCCCAAAAATACGATGAGTTTTGGATTGATCAATTTTAATTCTTCGTGAAGCCACTCTCGGCAAGCATCTTTTTCTTCCGGCGTCGGGTCGCGATTTTCCGGAGGGCGGTATTTTACGATGTTTGTGATGTAAATATCCTCGCGCTTCATTTTCACACTCTCGAGCATTTCAGCTAAAAATTTTCCGGCTGCGCCGATAAAAGGCCGACCACCCTCGTCTTCTTTTTTACCAGGGGCCTCGCCGATAAGTACAATTTCGGCTTCCGCATTGCCATCGCCCGGCACTCCGCGAAGCGCCGTTTTCTTTAGTTTGCATTGGCATTTTGCCAGCCAACTCATATGTATTTTCGCCAATTCCTCTGCTTTAGTCATGATTGGATTATAAACAAATTTTTGCTATAGTCATACCACTATGGGATTCAAGAAATTTATAACTAAAACAGCGTTGCGCATGAAAGGCACTTCTGCTGTGGATGCCGAGCGTATAGCGGAGGAATTAGAAAAAAAATCCGCAATTAGCAGAGAGCTTGAAAAAGCTCGAGGCCGACCCGGAAGTCTCTGCCCTTTTGAAAAAAATCCAAACTGAAATCGAAGAAAAGAAAAAAGCCGGCATGAATGAAATGTATGCGAGTGTGATGGTCATGGGCAAATACAAAGCCGAAATCGCCAAGCACCGCGAAGCGCTCGAACCTCTCATGCATTTAATGCAAAAATAGTATGAAGCTTTCTATCGGAATTGTAGGTTTGCCAAATGTGGGGAAGTCCACGCTTTTCAACGCGCTGACCAAAAAAGGCGTGCCAGCGGAGAATTATCCCTTTTGCACTATCGACCCCTCGGTCGGCATCGTGCCCGTGCCGGACGAGCGCGTGGAAAAATTATCGGAATTTTCGAAATCAAAAAAGACTATTCCCGCTGTCGTGGAATTTGTAGATATTGCAGGATTGGTAAAAGGCGCTTCCGAGGGCGCCGGCCTCGGCAATAAATTCTTGGCCAATATAAAAGAGGTGGATGCTATCATCGAAGTGGTTCGCATTTTTGAAGACAAAGACATAATCCATGTGAACGACCGCGTGGATCCACTTTTCGATATTGAAGTTATAAATTTTGAATTGGAGCAAGCTGGCATAAAAAAGCCCACTCTCTATGTGCTCAATTCTTCGGAAGCGAGCGAAAAGAACATGCGCGAAATCATCCCAAAACTTCCTGGCGAATATATAGAAGTGGATCCTATATTTGGCACTGGCCTCGACGATCTGATCAGCGCAGCCTACAAACTACTGGGTTTGGAAACATACTTTACCACTGGTGAAGACGAAACTCGGGCTTGGACCATAAAAAAGGGGAGCACAGCGCCCGTCGCCGGCGCGGCCATACACAATGATTTCAAAGACAAATTTATCCGTGCTGAAGTGGTCTTTTGGAAAGACCTGCTCGATGCCGGCTCCTATGCCGAAGCTCGCGCTCGTGGCAAAGTCCGCACTGAAGGCAAGGAATACATAGTGAAAGATGGTGATGTGATTGAGTTTAGAATCTAGTTGACAGGGATTTTGGAGGGTGTAGACTTAATGTAGTTTTTCTTTCATAGTTATGGGTAATGGCACCCTGCCCTAAAAGAATTTGACGCTTTAGGTGTTAAAAGGTCATCTTGTTTAAAAAACTAGGGCGGGTGCTATTTGAAAGCAGCCGCGACGAATGTCGCTTTTCATAGATGGGGTTCTCTTCGGGGAACCCCTTTTTTATTTTCGCTTTTTTATGTTAGATTTAACAGATGGAAAATACAAACAAGAACAAGAAAATCATAAAATGGGCGGTGATTTTGGCCATCATCGTCGTGCTCAATCTATTTTTTAACTATACGATTTCTCTACTTTATAAAACTCCAGATTTCAATTCTTTCTGTTCACCGGAGGTTTACAACAAGCAATATTATGAAAAGAATTCCTGCGTCGCCGATGGCGGAATGTGGACCGAAAACACCGCTCCGCGCGATTTGAAAGGCAAAACTCCTGCGGTGCCTGCCACTCTCGAAGTCTCCGGCTGGTGTAATCCGACATATACTTGCCAGAAAAATTTTGATTACGCGCATAGTGTCTACAATAGGAATGTCTTCATTATGTTGGTCTCGCTCGGGGTGCTCGCGCTTGCTGTCGGCGCATCGCTCTCGGCGATTTCCGTCGTCTCTCTCGGACTGTCTTTCGGCGGAGTCATCTCGCTCATCATCGGCGCGGCGCGCTACTGGAGCGATATGCACGATATCGTACGCGTGCTAGTTTTGGGCGCCGCTCTCGCCGCGCTGGTATGGATCGGTGTCAGAAAATTCAAGGAATAATGAAAGAATATAATCACAGTAAAATTGAAAAGCATTGGCAGGGCGAGTGGAGCAAGAAAGAAATTTATAAAACTTTGTTTTCTACGGAAGCAAAAGACAAAAAACCTTTCTATGTTTTAGACATGTTCCCGTATCCGTCTGGCGTAGGTCTCCATGTTGGTCATCCCCGCGGATATATTGGTAGCGATGTCTACGCTCGCAAGAAAAGGATGGAGGGATGGAATGTGCTTCACCCAATGGGCTATGATGCTTTCGGTTTGCCTGCCGAGCAATACGCGCTTGAGCACAATATAAACCCTGAAAAAGCGGTCAAAGAAAATGTGAAAACTTTTCGTTCCCAACTCGACAAGATTGGCTTTTCTTTTGATTGGTCGCGCGAAGTAAATACGACCGATCCGGAATACTACAAATGGACACAGTGGATTTTTTTGAAATTGTACGAGAAAGGCTTAGCCTATGAAAAAGATTCGGAAGTGAATTGGTGTCCTGCGCTCGGCACGGTTCTCGCCAACGATGAAATAATAGAAGATGCAAAAGGCAATCCCGTTTCCGAGCGTGGCAATCATCCGGTGGAAAAGAAAAAAATGCGCCAGTGGTTTTTGAAAATTACCGAATATGCGGACAGATTGCTCGAAGGATTGGACAAATTAGACTGGCCGGAACACATAAAAGAAATACAGCGCAACTGGATCGGGCGCGAAGAAATAAATGGAAAAGTCACTTACAAAATGCGGGATGCAGTTTTTGCTCGGCAAAGATACTGGGGCGAGCCGATACCTATCGTTCACAATGCCGATGGTAGCATTTCAACTTTGTCCGAAAATGAATTGCCGCTGGAGCTTCCAAAAGTAAAATCATATGAGCCAACAGGTACAGGCGAAGGGCCTTTGGCAGGCGTAGAATCTTGGGTCAAGAAAGGCTACGAAACCAACACCATGCCGGGTTGGGCCGCAAGCTCTTGGTACTACTTGCGCTACATGGACCCGAAAAATAAAAATAATTTGGCCGATGAAAAAGAAATAAATTATTGGAAAGAGGTGAATGTGTATGTGGGCGGAGCGGAACACGCGACCGGGCATTTGCTCTACGCACGTTTTTGGCATAAGTTTCTATTTGATTTAGGAATAGTCCCCACCGATGAGCCGTTTAAAGAATTGCACAACCAGGGAGTTATCCTTGCTGAAGATGGCACCAAAATGGGGAAGCGTAATCCAGAAAAGGTGGTAAACCCTGATGATATAGTCAAAACATTCGGCGCAGACACTTTGCGCGTATACGAAATGTTTATGGGACCATTTGATCAAAGTATGGCCTGGAATTCAAATAGTATCGTCGGCGCGTACAGATTTTTGGAAAGAGTTTGGCGTCTTGCGGCGAGGTTAGACCTTGCTGTAGGTGGGGACCAGATTCTCGAAAAGACGATCAAAAAAGTCACCGAAGACATTGAAAAATTTTCTTTCAATACAGCGATTTCTACGATGATGATCTGTGTAAACGAAATGGAAAAAGCAGAAAATATTTCAAAAGAGGATTTCAAAAAATTCCTCCAGATTCTCGCGCCTTTTGCTCCGCACATCACCGAGGAACTTTGGCATGAATTGGGAGAAAAAGAATCTATACATTTGTCATCGTGGCCAAAATATGACGAGTCGAAAGTGATAGAGGACGAGGTGGTTATCGGCATTCAGGTAAACGGCAAGGTCCGCTCGGAAATGAAAGTATCCAAAGATATGACCGAGGAAGAAGCCAAGAAAATCGCTTTTGCCGACCCAGTCATCGCCAAGTGGCTATCAGGAGAGGAGCCTAAAAAGGTCATTTATGTGGCGGGGCGGATTTTAAACATCATCATTTAACACTTTTTTAAAAGCAGTGTATAATTGAGGAATATGAACTCAACAAAAGAACACATAATAGACAGGATATCTTTTTACACATTCATCGCTTCTTTTCTGCTACTACCATTTTTTTTCATACCGAAAGTTCCGATACCTCTCGATGTGAGCAAGGGATATTTGTTTGCAGGTGGAGTAATCCTATCTTTTATTTTTTGGATTATCGGGCGGTTAGTAGATGGCAAGATATCAGTACCTAAAAGCCTCATCCTTCTAAGTTTGTCTTCGATCCCTGTTGTATTTTTGGTATCATCAGTCTTTTCCAAAGCAAGAATGGTTTCTTTTATTGGAACTGGTTTTGAGATTGGCACATTCTTTTCTATCCTTGTCATGTCGCTTGCATTGTTTCTGGCATCTGTATTTTTTAAAAGTCGCGAACGTATTTCTAGTTTATATGTCGGTCTTTTCATCTCTTATATAGTAGTCGGAGTTCTAACCATTAGTGGGTTATTTGTTGATTTTTCAAAATTCTTACCAGACTTTTTCATTAGTTTTTTTGCCGGCAATCCATTGGGATCTTGGAACGATCTAGCTATTTTTGCTGGGCTCCTATCCATCATTTCTCTCTTGTCCATAGAAATACTTCTACCAAAATTTTTAGCCAAGATCTTTTTCTACTTTATCATCTTGCTTAGTTTGTTTTTCTTGGCATTGATAAACTTTACTACCACCTGGGTAGTGCTCGGTATATTTGCGCTCATTGTATTTGTCTACAAGATGACCACAAGCTCCGCTAATTCTGCAGAGAAAGTTTCTGTCCACCGGGTTTTCCCAGTGACTTCTTTTGCGATAATTTTGATATGCTTATCTTTTGCTCTTACTGGAAATGTTTTTGGCTCATACCTCGCCAAGCATTTTAATATCGCAAACTCTTATGCTCGTCCCTCTCTCTCGGCTACTTACGATGTAGGTCGTCATGTTTTACTTGACAGACCGATTGTCGGGTCAGGTCCAAACCGTTTTAATCAAGCATGGAACTTGTACAAAAGCAGCGGCATAAACAATACTAATTTTTGGAATACACAATTCAATTCTGGTTTCGGCTCAATCCCAACTTTTATGATCACAGGGGGTATCTTGTCTATTATCGCATGGCTATTCTTTTTATTTGTCCTTTTTTCTGAAGGAATAAAAAGGACTATCGAGTCTACCGCACGCGATCGATTGTCCCTGTTTTTACTAGCGAGTTCATTTTTAGCCTCGGTTTATTTGTGGATTTTTGCAGCGATTTATTCTCCAAGCGCTCTTATCATACAGATGGCATTTGTGATAACCGGAGTTTTCCTGAGTGTTTTAGTTGGCCAAAATATAGTAAAGACATTAGACATTTCTTATCTTGGGGATCCTAGAAAAAGCTTTTTTTCTATTCTGGCATTGGTAATCCTTTTGATTTTTTCAATTACATCCCTTTATTCTACTTCAGTGCGATTTATCGCTTCCGCTGATCTCGGCCGTGCTGTATCCGGCAATTCATTGTCTCTAGATAAAAGAATCGATTCCGCTACTATGGCTGCAAATTTGGGCAAGAATGATTTATACTATCGCTTTTTGTCTAACCTCATGACTAGAAAACTATCAGAAATAATCTCCACTCAAAAACTTTCAGAAGATGAATTGAAAAAGCAGGCTACAGGCTTGTTTTCCAACATTGAAAATTCTGCTAGGCTCGCAGTTTCTTATGACAAGACAAACTACCTGAATTGGTTAAATTTGGGCACTATCTACCAACAATTTGTTCCACTCGGGGTCACTGGAGCAGAAGAAAATGCCAAAGGGGCATTTGACCAAGCTATCACCTTGTCTCCTTCGAGCCCAAACACATATTTTAATTATGGAGCGCTTTTTTACGGACAAAAAGACTACACTGAAGCGATCACTAAATTAGAAAAAGCTATTTCATTGAAAGCTGATTATTGGGATGCCAGATATGTGCTAGGGCTTTCTTATTACTATGCCAATCGCTCCAATGATTCCTTGTCTCAATTTAAAATACTCACCCAAGTTTTTCCTGATGACAAAAATGTTTCTCAAGCTTTGGCAAACATAGAATCTGGTCGTGCTCCAGACAATAACCAGCCGACCACCATACAAACTCCAGCAAAAATTACTCCTAAAAAGTAGCCGATGGTAGATAGATTTTTGAAAATTCTGCATAAGGAATTCGGCAATATAAACCAAGCAGCATTCCTGCTCGGTTTTTTTGCGCTTCTCTCGCAGATCCTGGGCCTTTTTCGAGATAGGATATTGGCGCACAATATCGGTCTTTCTTCTGATCTTGATATTTATTACGCTGCATTTAGAATTCCAGATTTTATCCTAATTTCCATCGGCACTTTGGCTGCCATCACCGCGCTCATACCTTTTCTCACTCAAAAAATGGAAGATTCGATTTCCGCCTCGCGGAAATTTATGGACGACATATTCACCACATTCTTTTTTGTCATCGTTTTGTGTTCAGGTATTGTTTTCTTTATGATGCCGTACCTCACTCACATTATCACTCCTGGATTTTCTGCGCTCGATGAGTCTAGAGTGGTTTTGGTTTCGCGCATCATGCTTCTCTCGCCGATATTGCTCGGGTTCTCCAATTTGTTTGCCACTATTACCCAGTACTATAAAAAGTTTTTAGTTTTTGCCCTTTCTCCTGTGCTTTACAATGTTGGTATTTTGATCGGTGTGATATTTTTATATCCAAAATTTGGAGTGTATGGTCTCGCATGGGGAGTCATCATAGGAGCATTGTTTCATTTTGCCATACAAATTCCAATTTTGATTCGTCATAAATTTACTCCGCGTTTTTCTATGAAAATAGATTGGAGTATTGTTCGATCAGTAGTCTCTGTTTCTCTGCCGCGCACCATAGGCATGGCTCTAAACAGCATGTCTCTTATATTTATCACTGGGCTCGCGACTTTGATCGGGGTCGGAGCTATTTCTGTTTTTAGGCTCTCATACAATCTCCAGTCAGTACCTCTCGCTATCGTCGGCATGAGTTTTTCTGTGGCGGCTTTTCCCACTCTGGTTTCTTTTTATACAAACAAAAAACATGCAGAGTTTGTGAATCATTTTCGCACTGCCGCCAAGCAGATAATCTTCTGGTCACTGCCGATCACTTTCCTTTTTATCGTTCTTCGCGCGCAAATCGTTCGTGTGATTTTAGGCTCGGGGAGATTTTCTTGGAACGATACTCGTTTGGTGGCGGCATCGCTCGCTATCTTTGCAGTATCCGTGCTCTCTCAAGGCATGATTCTACTTTTCGCCCGCGGATTTTTTGCCGCTGGCAAGACACGCAAGCCTTTGATCATAAATCTGGTTTGCTCTACATTTATAGTTGTTCTAGCGTACATCTTGCTCTACGCTTTCAATCATTTTCCAAACTTCCGATATTTCTTTGAATCTCTGATGCGTGTGGATGGCATACATGGCACAGCCGTGCTCATGCTTCCGCTTGCGTACACTATCGGCACTACTCTTAATTTTGTTTTACACTGGATTCATTTCAAGCGCGATTTTGTGAAAGGGGAGCCGTTTATTCGACGCACATTCCTCCAGTCGCTTGGCGCTTCTTTTATGATCGGTTTTGTTTCTTATGAATTTCTAAACATACTGGACAATATTTTTGGACTGGGAACTTTTTGGGGAGTTTTGGGCCAAGGCTTCTTTTCTGGAGTGATCGGCATCGCGGTTGGCATAATCGTCCTTAAAGTCATGGGCAGTGTGGAGCTAAACGAAGTTTGGCATACGATACATTCTAAATTTTGGAAAGCTAAAATTGTTGTTCCCGAGGAAGACCTGCAATAATCCGATATTCTGCTATACTCTGCTATAACCATCTAATCCATATGAAAAATATACGTAATTTCAGCATTATCGCCCATATTGACCATGGCAAATCCACCCTTGCGGACCGGATGCTTGAAGTGACGGGCACGATTGAAAAAAGGAAAATGAAAGATCAGGTGCTCGACAATATGGAGCTCGAACGCGAGCGCGGCATCACCATAAAAATGCAGCCGGTGAGGATGGAGTGGCGCTCCGGCGGGCAGGATTATATTTTGAATCTAATAGATACTCCCGGCCACATCGACTTTTCATATGAAGTTTCCCGCGCGCTCCATGCGGTAGAAGGCTCAATACTTCTCGTCGATGCTACCCAAGGTGTGCAAGCCCAAACCCTCTCGGTGCTCGCCATGGCGCGTGAGTATGGGCTGGTGATTATTCCGGTCATTTCTAAAATAGATTCACCACTGGCTCGAGTAGATGAAGTAAAAGAAGAAATCGCCGAGCTTTTAAATATAAATGAGAGTGAAATCTTGGCGGTATCGGGGCGCACTGGCGAGGGTGTGCCGGATCTTTTGAATGCGGTCATCGCCCGTGTGCCAGAGCCGAAATCCACTTATCAAGCGCCGAACGATTTTCGCGCTCTCGTTTTCGATTTTAAATATTCTGATCACAAAGGGGTGATAGTGTATGTACGTGTGCTCGATGGCGAAATCGCTCGCAATATCCCGCTGGCTTTTCGAGTATCGGGTGAACGCTTTGTGCCGATCGAAGTTGGTATTTTTGCGCCTCATGAAGAAGCTCGGGATAAAATAAAAGCCGGGGAGATCGGCTATATCGTGACCGGTATTAAAAAACCAGGTGTAGCTAGCGTGGGAGACACTATCATCCGCGACAAAAATCTATTGCCGGCTTTTCCAGGCTACTCCACTCCTCGCCCAGTCGTGTGGGCTTCTATTTATCCCGAGAGCCAAGATGATTTCAATGATTTGCGTACCGCGCTTTCGCGTCTACGCCTCTCCGACTCGGCATTTTCTTATGAAGAAGAATCCTCCGGTGCGCTCGGTCGCGGATTTCGCTCCGGATTTCTCGGCATGCTTCACTTGGAAATCATTACCGAGCGCTTGCGGCGGGAATTTGGGCTCGAGCTCGTGGTCACCACGCCTTCTATCACTTACAATGTAGTTTTGAAAAATGGCAAAAAAGTCATCGTGTATTCACCGCATCTTTTCCCGGGCGATAGTGAAATCGCTGAGGTGGTAGAGCCATGGGTAGACATCGTGGTCATCACTCCAAACAAATATTTAGGCGCTCTCATGCAACTACTCTTTGAGCACGAAGCAGAAATAGGCGAGACGAAAAATTTCGGCGATGCGCGAAGCGAAATGATGGTAAAGATGCCTCTGCGCGAAATGATGCGCAACTTTTTCGATGATTTAAAGAGTGTGACCTCGGGCTACGCTTCCATCTCGTATGAAATTTCAGACGAAAGAAAAGCCGATGTCACCCGCATGGATATTCTTGTAGCAAACGAAGTGGTGCCCGCTTTTACGCGCGTGATCGCTCGCCGGCGCGCGGAGGGCGAGGCTGAGGGCGCAGTAGAAAAACTTCACGAGGTCATGCCTCGCCAGCAATTCGAAACAAAAATACAAGCGGTGGCGCTCGGCAGAATCATGTCCTCTAAAACTATTAAAGCCTTTCGCAAGGATGTGCTGATGCACGGCTCTAAAGTAGTCGGCGGGGGAGACGTGTCGCGCAAAAAGAAACTATTGGAAAAGCAAAAGAGAGGCAAGGAGAAAATGCGCGAAACGGGCAAGGTAAATATCCCTCACGAAGTATTTTTGAAGATGATGAAGTCAGATTAAATTATTTGCCAAACAATGGAGCCGCGTAGAGCAAAATCATCGAAAGGATGATAAAAACTACCAAAACGCCCCAGATTATTTGAATTTTCTTGCGATGTTTGCGGTGGAAAAACATGTTATAATCCTAGCAAATTATGGCTGAATTTCAAAAGAACAAAGGTTGGCAGAATATTTTGTATTCAAAACTTACACTAACTGTACTGGCTATTTTTGTGATAATTTTTTCTTATAATATGGTGGGCATAGTAAAGCACAGCATTGAAACTACTAAAGAAAAAAATTTAGCAGAGCAAAAAATCACAGATCTAAAAGCTGAGCAGGACAAGCTAAATGCCGAAATAGATAGCTTAAAAACCGATACTGGGGTGGAAGAAAACATTCGTGACAAATTTCATCTAGCCAAACCGGGCGAAGGTCTAGTGGTTATAGTGTCGCCCAAAGACGAACCCGCCCCACTCCGCCAAAATTTCTGGCAATTCTTAAAAAATATATTTTCTAAAAAAACTCCATAAAAATGCTCCATGTGCTATAATGGGGAAATTAGAGGATTAAATCTTAAATTTTATGCATAAAGTAGCCATATACACCACCCCAGTCTGTCATTTTTGCCACCAGGCGAAAGAATTCTTCAAAGAGCACGGTATTGCTTATACCGAGTACGATGTGGCTTCTGATGCAGCTAAAAGACAGGAAATGATAGATCTGACCGGCCAGCTAGGTGTGCCAGTCATCCAAATCGACAATAACTTGATCGTAGGCTTTAATAGGCCGACGGTCATGCAACTCTTGGGGATACAATAGCTTTTTGCGCTATTGTCGCTGTAGTTCAATGGATAGAACAAGACACTCCTAACGTCTAGATGCAGGTTCGATTCCCGCCAGTGACACAAATTATTGAGTTTTCAGGTTATTTTTGCTATATTATCCTCGTGGATCCAGAAACAAAACAAATGCTTGCCGAGAGCCTAGAGCTCGCGCGGGAAAATAATAAACTTCTTCGCTCCTTGCATCGCTCCCAAAGATGGTCTTTAATAGCCACTATTCTGCGCTGGGTTGTGATTGTCGGAATTTCCGTAGGAGCCTTTTACTTTGTAGAACCATATTTGAAAAATCTTTTGAATATCTACACCAATACTATTCCCGAATTGCAGGGCAAGAAATCTGGCACAAGCGGAAATTTCGATTTAAAGAGCGTGCAAGATCTTTTGAATCAGTTTAATCAGAAATAAAAAATAGGATAAATAAACACATGCCTAGATAGCTGTTTTGGTAGTTAAATAGTACAAAATAGTTTATTTATGGTAGATTATGATCGATAAACACATGCCTAGATAGCTCAGTTGGTAGAGCATTCCCCTGAAGAGGGAAGGGTCCCCAGTTCGAACCTGGGTCTAGGCACCAAGATGGAACTTAACGGTTCCGAAGACGAATTCAAGCGGACGGCGCAAAGCGCCGACCAAGGATTTTTTGG
>CALRBJ010000006.1 GCA_943354205.1 Candidatus Nomurabacteria bacterium | reverse complement strand
CGGAATGTTCCGACTATTTATTTTGAAAATAGGTTCTAACTTGGTATAGTAAAGACACAAAAGAAAAACCGTCTGACATACAGTGTCGGGCGGTTTTTCTTTTGGCTTGGGAAAGGGAGGAGAAAGGCGGAGGCGGGCGCGCCGAGCCGGGGTCGCGAAATTTTTCAGCAGAAAAATATGTGTGACCGACTCCCCTTCGCACTCGCTTAAATTACTATATCAGACAAAATTTTTACCTTCCCTTTTCTATTGGTCATATCTAAATAAACCACAGCCAGATCGAGTTGCCATTCTGCATCCTGCCATATTTTGCGTTCCAGTAAATAAGTCTGGATCGCGCGACCGAGGCGTTTAAGCTTCCACGGATGCATATTGTCTTCAGGCCTGTATTCGTCGGTAATTGTTTCACTTGAAACGTTGTCCAGGGTTACCCTAGACACAGCCTTCACTTCTATAAAATACAACTTCCCTTCCTTTTCACTGACAATATCTATCTCGCCCCATTTTTTGGTATAGTTGCGCTCAATTATTTTAAACCCTTTATTCAAAAGATATTTACAAGCCACCGACTCCCCTATTTCTCCAATCTTTTGATTTTGAGATGTAAATACTTTAGGCATTATTTTTATTATACCCTTCTCTTTCATGTCTTCAAGGAGAAGGGTCGACTTGGCTCCGGCCAAGCGGGGATGAGGTTACATGTGTAACTCTCACTAAATATGTTTCACGTGGCACACTTTCTGTGATTATACCATAAAAATGACCTGTCTGTTAAAATGTCCTTATTTTATAAGACTATTTTAATGATTTTCCTTTAAATCTAGGACATTGGCACTTGTCCTTTATGAACAATACGCACAGGGTTATCCACAGAAAAGGCTATATTTGTGCGGGTATGGGGAATCGAACCCCAATTTACTGATTGGCAACCAGTCGTTCTACCACTGAACCATACCCGCATGATTAATTTATTAAAATGCGTATGCATTATATATTTTTAAACCCATTTTTGCAATTATGAAATTCCCTTTATAATTAAGCTTCTTTTGCCATTTTGTTGAAGATAAGATATAATACGCAAATGCGCCCGTCGTTCAATGGATAGGACATCGATCTTCGGAATCGATGATGTGGGTTCGATTCCTGCCGGGCGCACAAAATGTTTCTTATGAAACAATCATCTCACAAAAATCTAATAGGGAAGATTCCCGATTATGTTACACATGTAACACAAACGCTCGAAAAGGCTGGTTTCGAGGCTTTTCTCGTGGGCGGATGCGTGCGAGACCTTTTGATGGGTAGGGAACCAAAGGATTGGGATATCACTACCAACGCCAAACCAGAGCAAATCATCCCTCTATTTGAGAAAACTGTATATGAAAATACGTTTGGAACAGTCGGGGTATGTATACCAAAATATGTTTCGCATGAAACATCTTCACTAGAACCTAGCAACTTGAACCTAGTACCTAATTTTATCGTAGAAGTCACACCATATCGCCTAGAAGCAAAATATAGCGACTTTAGGCACCCAGATGAAGTAAAGTTTAGCGAAAAACTGGAAGACGACTTAAAGCGTCGCGACTTTACGGTAAATGCTTTGGCTATGAATAGCCTAGGAGAGATAACGGACATGTTTGAGGGTATAAAGGACATCGAAACTATGTCCTTAAAGACCGTAGGCGCCCCACTAGAGCGTTTTTCTGAAGATGCCCTGCGCATGATGCGCGCGGTGCGTTTTGCCGTGCAATTGGGCTTTACTGTTTCGCATGAAACCATGGAGGGGATAGTAGCAAGCGCTTCGCTCATCCAAAATATTTCAGCCGAGCGCACCCGCGATGAATTTGAAAAGATAATCATGTCTGCCGAGCCAGCAGTCGGCATCGGTATGCTTCAAAAATTTGGCCTGCTCAAATTTATCATTCCCGAATTGGAAGAGGGAATTGGGTGCGAGCAAGGCGGAGCCCATTTATACGATGTATACGAACACCTACTCATGGCCCTGCAGCACGCGGCAAATAAAGGCTGGCCACTCGAAGTGCGCTTGGCCGCCCTTTTCCACGACATTGGTAAACCTCGTTCTCGCCGACCGGGCACAAAGAAGGCGTACACCTTTTATGGGCACGAAGTCATCGGTGCGCGCATGGCACAGAAAATAATGGAGAGGATGAAGTTTCCTAAAAAAGTGACGGACCTCGCCGTCGTGCTAGTGCGCCAGCACATGTTCTTCTCTGATACCGAGACCATCACGCTCTCTGCCGTGCGCCGTGTCGTTGTGAAGGTGGGGAAGGAGAATATTTGGACCCTTATGAACATCCGTGAGTGCGATCGCGTCGGCATGGCCAAAAAAGAAGCGCCGTACCGCTTGCGCAAATACCACGCCATGATAGAAGAAGTCCTCCGCGATCCGATTTCCGTCGGGCAGTTGAAAGTAGACGGCACGATCCTGATGAAAGAGCTCAATATAAAACCCGGGCCACGCATGGGTGCTATTTTGAATGCGCTTTTGGAAGAAGTATTGGATGATCCGACCAAAAATACTCGCGAATACCTCGACCGCCGAGTAGGGGAGCTCGACCAGCTTTCCGACACCGACCTCAAATCCCTCGGCGAAAAAGCCAAAGAGGCGAAAGAAGAATTGGAAGAAGAAGAAATCGCGAAGCTGCATAAAAAACATAGGGTTTAGATACTTAACATGTGTTAAGTATTGCTTTTCAGCTTAACATAAGCTATATTAAAGCCATGGAATCAAAGAATAAAAAGATGTTTTTCTCCACGCCTGAAGTAGCAAAACTTCTCAAATTATCGCGGGTGGCCATATTCAATAAAATTAAGGCTGGCCTTATTAAAGCTGAAAAAGTCGGCCGCAACTATCTAATACCCCGAGAAGAGATAGAGCATTTTCTATCTGGACACAAAAAAATAAGTCCTTCGGAAAGGGAAGAAATAAAAAAGTCGGTTCAGAAAGCAATAGAAGAATACGGTGAAGCAATCCGTATGCTTGGAAAAGAATAGTCATGCGCATACTACCTATTTCAATGGAAGAGGTACGGGAAATTGCACACAATCTTGCGCAGGCATATATGGAATGGGGCGAACCGATTCCCGAATTTTCCACTCGCTTTCCAAATGTCTTAGAAAGATGCGTTGAGGCTCCATTCCAAACATACGAAGGCCCATTGTATAAGGGATTAATTGAAAAATCATCAATACTTTTTTATTTGATGATAAAAAATCATCCTTTCCAAAACGGCAACAAGAGAATCGCCGTCATGACTTTGCTTTATTTCCTTCATAAGAATGGATTTTGGATAAAAGTTGATAACCAACGTCTTTATAATTTTGCAAAGTGGGTAGCAGAGAGTGACTCTTCTCTTTCTGGCGCGACAATTTTGGCAATACAAAAGTTTGTAAGCGACAACAAAATTTTATTGAGACCGAAGTAGAAAAACTGCATGCCACGGACTCTCGCGGTTTCTGACGGGAGAAATAAAAAAGCGCGGCCGTGAGGTCGCGCTTTTGGATTGAAAAACCGGTGAAAAAATCATTCAGGAAAACGGATATTCTTTGGCGAGTTTTTCGAGTGCGGCCGGAATACCGAGCGTGTCGCGATATTCGCCGTAATACTTCTCATCCATTTTCGCATAGCGGGCAATGAGTTCTTCGACGCCGGAAAAGAATGCTTCCTTGTGATTTTGAGATTCGAGCGATCTTTGATACATCTCGCGAGCGATATGAGAAACGCCCAAGATTTCCTTTGTCGAACGACTCGGGTCTCTTTTTGACAACGCTTCTTCGAAGAGATTCATCTCCTCTACTTCCGCACGCAACATTTCCATGATCGGTTTTTTCTCCTCACGAGAACGCTTTTCGATTTGATCCCAGAGACCGTCGGCAAATTGACGCAGGCCTTGGAACATTTTTGGATTGAATCCGCAAAGTGGCATAATTTTTGTTTTTTAAGATTTATTTGCACTTTATCCAAGATTTGACTTTAAGAAAATTATTTTGCATGATACGGAGTATCAGTAAACTTTTTAGTTACTATGGAATACCCGACGCACAGGAACACCTTGGCAGATAAGATTATTTCACGCCTTTCCAAAGGGCCGGCGGACTCGCGTGCGCTCGTGGAATGGATCATCAAGAACAGGATGGGCACGAAACAAGCTGCGTATCGGGCGTTCAAAAAACTCGCAAAGAAAGAAGTGATTGTGAAAAAGGGAACGCTGGTTTCGATCAATACCGCATGGCTCGCGCGGCTTGAGAGATTTCTGAAAGATTCCAAAGGAGAAAATTTTTCCATCGCAACTCTCTTGCCGAAAGATATTTCGAGGAAAATCACGAAGACATTCAAAAATACGACGGCGATGGATGTTTATCTGGGGCATTTGTTTCTGGTTCTCGCGGAGAAATTGGAAAACGAGCCGATCTTTCTTTACAATCCGCACGAATGGTTCATCTATGACCGTCCCGAGTCGGAAAAAAATTTATTCCTTTGGATCGCCGAGAAGAAAAAGCATTTTTATCTGACGATAGGCACCGATACGCCGCTTGCGCGGGAATTCAAGAGAAAGGAGCAGAACAAATACGTGCAAATCGCGATCGATGAGAAGTTTGCCGTTCCCAAGAATGAATATGTCGTCGTTGTCGGAGACTATGTGATACACGCCGCATACGACAAGGATGTTTCCGCGAAAATAGATTCTCTCTTCCGGCGCGCGAAAGAATTCGGCGAAGCCGAGAAGGAAGAACTGGAAGATATTCTGGTTTCGCACAAGAAATCTAAAGTGACGATCCAAGAAAACAAGTCTTTGGCGGACAGATGGAAAAAACGGCTGGGGAAGAATTTCTTTTTAAAATAAAAAAGCCGGGACGTAGTCACCGGCAGGGGAAATTTTGATCTTAAGCAAATACTTTTTCAGCTTCTTTTGGGAACATTTTCCTGAAAAGAACTATTTCTTCTTCAGAAAAAGATTCTTTGTTCTCCAAAAGTTTTTTGATGTCTGCCTCAACAACCCCAAATGCATCCTTCGGTCCTTTTACAGAAATTTCATAAAGGAGGGTCAGGAGTTCCGGTAGTGATTTTGTGTACTTTATTCGCGCAAAAAATTGGGTTCCGTTCATAACAAGAAGTTTTAATCTGGAGGGAACTCTAGCACCGGTGAGTGGGGAAGTCAATTAAAAAAGTCGGAGCGAATGCGGTATAATATGAAACGCATGAGCGAAACGCAAACGCTGATACAACACTTGGGCGCCCTATCGTATTTGGGTATTTTTGGCGCGGCCATGCTCGCCAATGTGGCCCTAGTCGTGCCGGAAGAAGTCATACTTTTGGCTCTGGGATATCTGGTCGGCACCGGCAAGGCCAATTATTTCATCGTGGTGGCCATCGTCATCGCCGGACTGCTCTCGACCGATCTCTTGCTCTATACCTTGGCGAGGAGAGAAAACAAAGTCATCATGTTTTTTTACAATAAATTTTTCGCTTGGCGCATAAAGAGTAGGTTGCCGTGGCTCGAGAAACATATTTATAAAGTCATTTTCTTTTCGCGCTTTATGGTGCAGCTGCGCTTTATGGGCTGGTTCTTGGCCGGCAAGCTCAAGGTGCGCCGGAGAGAATTCATCACTTTCGAGCTGGCCGCGCTCGTCATCTATGTGCCGCTCCTCATTTGGGCCGGAGAATATTTCCGCGACCGTATCGAATTCATCGCGAGCGGAGTGCGCGAAATACACAACCTGATCATCATCGCCATCGACGCCGCCATACTTTTCATGCTTTTGAAATTCTTGAGGAAGCTTATTTTAAATCAAGCTCGATAGGGCAGTGATCGCTCCCGAAATAGTCGGAATATATTTTAAAATCTTTTACTTTCGGAAGTAGATCGGGCGAAACGAAAAAATAATCGATGCGCCAGCCCACATTGCGGTCGCGCGCGCGAGTCTTCATGTCCCAGTAGGTATAGGCGTCTTTTTTTGTGGGGTAAAGATGGCGAAAGACATCGGCATATCCATGAGCCACGACTTCGTCGAGCCATGCGCGCTCCACTGGCAAAAATCCAGTGTTCTCTTCGTTTTCTTTCGGGCGAGCCAGGTCTATCTCTTCGTGCGCGGTGTTCACATCGCCACAAAAAATGATTTTGTATTTTTGCTTGCGCAGTTTGTCGCAAAATTCTAAAAAGGCATCATAAAATTCTAATTTGTATTTCAAACGCTCGGGCCCGCCACCCCCATTTGGAAAATAGCAATTTATCAAGACAAAATCTTTGAAATAGGCGACCAGGGTGCGCCCCTCATCGTCGAATTTTTTTATGCCAAGCTCGGTCACTTTTTCCGGTTTTATTTTTGAATAGATCGCGACGCCAGAATACCCCTTTCGCAATTTTGAATAAGAAAAAAAAGAAAAATACCCCGGTACATTGCGCACTTCTTCGGCCAGCTGATCGGGCTCGGATTTTGTTTCCTGCAAACACAGAATATCGGGCTTAAGCTCTTTAAAAATCGGCTCGAAAAACCCCTGCTTGGCAGTAGCTCGCAAACCATTTGTATTCCAAGAAGTTATTTTCATAAAATTATTATACTACTTGCCATGAAATTTTTTATGGACTTCTAAAAGCTGTTTGTCGGTCACGTGCGTGTACACTTGGGTAGTAGAAATATTGGCGTGCCCTAGCATCATCTGCACACTACGAATATCGGCGCCGTTTGACAGGAGGTCGGTAGCAAAAGAGTGGCGGATGACGTGCGGAGTGACTTTTTTGGAAATGCCGGCGATAGTCGCATACTGTTTTACGATGCGCTCGATCGATCGACGGGTCAGGGCCTTGGCATCGAAATCAGAGGTCGGACCTAGGGACTTTTGTTTTTTAGAATTCGGCCCTAGGTCCGACCTCGGGGAGGAAACCTGCACAAATAAAAACTCCGACATATCTTTGCGCGCTTTTAAATACGCGCGCACTGCCTTTTTCGCATCGTCGGAAATAAACACCACACGAACTTTTCCGCCCTTTCCGCGAATCGAAAATTCATCCACGCTTAAATCCAAATCGCTCGTGAGCGAGCAGAGCTCGGACACGCGAAGTCCTGTAGAAAAAAGCAATTCGAGTATGGCTTTGTCACGCAGAGATTTTACATCGCTACCCTTTGGCGCATCGAGTAGGCGAGAGAGGTCGGCCTTGGAGATGAGGTCGAGGCTACGCTCTTGTATCTTGGCCAGTTCTATTTTGTCGGCAGGCATGGCAGAGATATCTCTCTTTGCTAAAAATTTTAGAAAGACGCGAAGCGCAATCAAATAATAATTTTGAGTTTTTTTAGAAAGAGTTTTGCCGGTGGCGCGGTTGTTCCCAGTCGATTGGCGGTTGAGCCAAAGGCGAAATTCGCGCACACTCTCGGGATTTATATCTTTTACGTTTTTAGCCTTTATAAAAGCAAAGAAACGGGTCAAATAGTGGCCATAGTTTTCGACGGTCTTTACGCTCGAGCCCTTCTCGATTTCCAAATATTCTAGGAATTGGCGCTTTAGTTCTTCAATATTGTGCGACATACCAATAGTATACCAAACCTCACCCCGCCCCGCTCCTCACTTGCAAAAATCCTTGGTTTATGCTAGTATATGCTGGTAATGATAGCTACAAAGAAAAAAGCAGGGGTCATTAAAAAGGCCCAAGTCCACAAAGACGATACTGGTTCACCTGAAGTGCAGGTGGCGATTTTGTCTACCCGCATCGACGAATTGGCCGGCCACTTGAAGAAACACAAGAAAGACGATCACTCACGCCGCGGTTTAATCAAAATGGTTGCTGACCGCAGAACCCACCTGAAATATCTGGAACGAAAGAGCAAGCCGCGTTACGAAGCACTAGTTAAAAAATTAAAAATAAACTAAACAAATGCTCCGCACAAACGGAGCATTTGTGTTAAAATTCATATATGTCAATAATTAAACACAAGGAGCAGAGAGTCGGCGTTTTTATAGATGCCCAAAACCTCTACCACACTGCAAAAAATTTATATAATCACAAAGTAAACTTTGGCGCGATAGTAAAAGACGCCGTCGCGGGCCGCAAACTCGTGCGCGCGGTCGCCTATGTCATTTCGACCGAATCCGGCGATGAGAAGAACTTTTTCGACGCGCTGACAAAGATGGGCATCGAAGCCAAGACTAAAGACCTACAAATATTCCCGGGCGGCGCTAAAAAAGCCGACTGGGATGTGGGGCTCGCGGTAGACGCCATCACCATGGCGCCAAAGCTCGACGCGGTAGTGATAGTTTCCGGCGATGGCGACTTTATTCCGCTCGTCGACTACCTGCAAATCCATTCTGGCATTCAAGTAGAGATAGCCTCATTTGGAAAATCTTCTTCCGCAAAATTGAAAGAAGTCGCCGACGATTTTATCGACCTTTCCCAAAATCCGAAAAAATACTTGATCGGGATGGGGAATCAAGGCAATCGAAAGTAAGACCTCACCCCCGCTTCGGTCATCACCAAAGTCGTTCCCTCTCCTACATTAGGCGAGGGAATACCTCACCCCTAGCCCCTCTCCTCCAGGAGGAGAGGGGAAGAAATGCGGACAATAATTTCTTCCAGATTTTTATCTATTTCCTCGTTAGTAAAACGAATTACTTTTACATCTAAACCATCAAAATAATCAGTTCTATTTTTATCGTATTCTTTGTTTTCATTCTGAAAATGGTGGGCACCGTCTATTTCTATGATTAGCTTTTTCTCCGCGCAATAAAAATCTGCAATGTATCCGCCGATGCTGTGCTGTCGTCGCCATTTTAGACCGGTCTTTTTATTTCGTAGTTTTTCCCAGAGTATTTTTTCTTGGGATGTCGCTTCCTTTCTTAATTTTCTCCTGCGCTCGGTAAATATTTTTAGATTGTGGAGTTGATTCATGGTGGAATTATACCTCGAGGTTTCGTTTATTTTCAAAGACCTCATCCCCGCCGCAGTCCCCACTGCGAGCGACCCTTCTCCTTCAAAATGGGAAGGATGAAATGCAAAGTATATATTTGTTCGCATTTTACCCCTCTCCTACATTAGGAGAGGGGCTAGGGGTGAGGTATTCCCTCTACTCTTGGAGGAGAGGGGTCGCATCCGGCGGGGGCCGGAGCGGGGGTGAGGTCTTTTATCGAAATGCTATAATAAAACCCATAATGCCTCCCGAAGAAAAAAAATCTCAAGACCCATCCATCGCCGAGCAGACACCAAAGCCATCGGTCATTCAAACCTATGCCAGCGATATGGCCAAGGCGGTTAGAGAAAATCAGGGTTCGGTGGTAAAAATAGCAATGGCCGAGGCCGAAAAGCGCGAGCATGAATATGTGGAATTTTCACCAAAGTCTACTAAGAATAAAATTTTTATAATTTCCGCTGGAGCGCTGATTTTAGTCGGCATCGCTATCGCTGTGTATGTGACCATTATAAAAGCGTCAAAGGCGGTGGTGGTGCCCACCGAAAATGGTAGCATCTCGCTTGTTTTCTCTGAAACAAATAAAGAAGTGCCGATAGGTGGTCTCTCGCGCGATCAAATCATCGGCAGCATTCGCAACGAATTTATAAATAGCCCGCTCAAATTGGGCACAGTAGAAAATATTTATTTTACGAAAATTACTGATGAAAAAAACGAAACGAAAGTGCGTATAAATGCTCCCGATTTTCTTTCTCTTATAAATTCGCAAATTCCCGGCACCCTGTCTCGCACCCTAGAACCAGATTTTATGATCGGCGCATATTCTTGGAATGGCACTTCGCCATTTGTAATATTGAAAGTGCCAAATTTTCAAATAGGATTCTCGGGTATGCTCGCCTGGGAAGGCAAGCTCTTTGATGATTTTTATAAACTATTCAATATATCAACAGAAGGCACAAACACCATGCTTTTCAATAAAAAATTCACTGATGCGGTGGTAAAAAATAAAGATTCACGCGTGCTCTACGACGATGCTGGTAAAATCGCCCTCATGTATTTATTCTTAGACGACAACACCATCCTCATCACCAAAGACGGAGGAGCGATCGATGAGGTAAATAGCAGGTTTTTATTGCAAAAGAAGTAATGTTATAATCTTTTTCATGAATACATCCGAAATGAAACAAAAATTAGAAGAAGAGAAAGCTAGTTTGGTGACTTCACTCGCTGAAGTCGGCGCAAAGGATGAGAATGGTGATTGGCAAGCCGTGCCTGATAAGGACAACGTTCAAGAGCCAGACCCAAACGATGTGGCCGACAAGATGGAGGATTTCAACGAACGAAGCGCCACCTTGGACACCCTCGAGAAAAGATTGAGAGAAGTAGACAGTGCTCTCGCAAAAATAGAAGCTGGAAATTATGGAGTTTGTGAGGTATCTGGTGAGCCGATCGAAGAAGACCGCTTGAACGCAAACCCCGCGGCAAAAACTTGCAAAATGCACATAAATTCGTAATTCGTAATTGAAAATTCGTAATTACCCACTATGGCTTTCGCCAAAATATACACGGCGCAAATAAATTTATTGAAAGGGCAAATCGTCACCGTCGAGGTGGATATTTCTCGCGGGGGATTGCATGCTTTTTCTATCGTCGGCCTGCCGGATAAATCCATAGACGAATCCAAAGACCGCGTGAGCATGGCATTGAAAAACAGCGGATACAAATCACCTAAAAACACAAACTTAAAAATAGTCGTGTCGCTCTCGCCAGCCGATATAAAAAAAGAAGGCTCGCTTTTCGATCTCGGCATCGCGCTCGGATACCTGATGAGCTCGGGAGAAATAAAATTCGATTCTGAAAAGAAAATATTTATCGGCGAGCTGTCGCTCAATGGCGAATTGAAGCCGGTTAAAGGAATTCTTCCACTCGTAGAAGAAGCCAAGCGCCAGGGATTCTCGGAAATATATTTGCCGATCGAAAATGCGCGCGAAGCGGGGCTGGTGGAGGGTATCGATATTTACAAAGTACGCAATTTAAAAGAAATTATTCACCACTTGGCCGGAGAGAAAAATAGGGGCAAGCAAGAGAGCGAGAAAATTTTTACTTTAAAACCAGAACCGAAAACAAAAATTGAAATAATTCCAAAAGTCGACAGCGCAAACTTTCGCGATATTCGCGGACAGGAGAGCGCTAAACGAGGTTTAGAAATCGCGGCCGCAGGTGGACACAATATCGCCATGTGGGGGCCGCCCGGCACTGGCAAGACTATGCTGGCCCGAGCTTTTTCTACTATCTTGCCCAATTTAACGACGGAAGAAATCTTAGAAATTACCGGCATCCACTCGATAGTCGGCATAAACGATGGCGAGCTAGTGACCCACCCGCCATTTCGCGCGCCTCACCACACGGCATCGTATGTGTCGCTCATCGGCGGAGGCACATTTCCAAAACCAGGCGAGGTCACCCTCGCGCACCGGGGAGTATTGTTCTTAGATGAATTGCCAGAATTTGAAAAGCGAGTGATTGAATCTTTGCGCCAACCCCTCGAAGACAATATCGTTTCCATTTCGCGCGCCAAAGGCACGGCCATATTCCCCTCGAACTTTATTTTAGTGGCCGCCATGAATCCTTGCCCGTGTGGCAATCTAGGTTCGAAACAAAAGCCATGCATTTGCAAACCATTTGATATCGATCGATACAAAAGAAAACTATCCGGACCGATCATAGACCGCATAGATATGTGGGTGTCGGTAGGCGCTATTGATTATTCAAAATTAGGCGCAGAGGAAAATCACGGCGAACTCTCGAGCACCATAAAAGAGCGCGTGCTAAAGGCTCGCGCCCGCCAAGCAGAGAGATTTAAAAAACATTTCCGAAATATAAAACAAAACAGCGAGATGAATGTGCGCGACCTGACCGCTCTTGTAAAATTAGACGAAGAAACTAGAAAAACTTTAGACCAATCAGCAGAAAACATGATGCTCTCCGCCCGCGCGTATCATCGCATTCAAAAGCTCGCGCGCACTATCGCCGACCTCGCCGGCGATGAAGAAGTTTCCAAGAGCCATGTCCTCGAAGCTCTGCAGTACAGACCGAGAGAATTTTCGTAGAAAATTAATACTTGAAATACAGCACCCCATGTTTTACCCCCGCATTTATTTGCGGGTTTTTTATTTGCATACAATATTTAAGTTATAATTCAAACACCCCTCCCCGCTCCGACAAAAGTCGGAGTCGACCCTCCCCTTAGCAAGAGGAGGGAGGGAATCCAAACACATGGTCATTTTATACAATCATCCCAAATTAAAGGGTCGCAGAAAAGAACTTAGAAATAACCAAACGGAAGCAGAAAATCTGCTTTGGGAGAAACTTCGACGGAATCAATTGGGGTATAAATTCAAACGCCAGCATTCTATCGGCAGATTCATTTTAGATTTTTATTGTCCAGAGAAAAAGCTGGCTATTGAGTTGGACGGAGCACAACATTTAGAAAACAAACAGTATGACAAAGAAAGAGAAGCGTATCTTTCCGAATTTGGAATAAAAACTTTACGGTTTTGGAATAGTGAAGTCACTAAAGACTTGAATTCAGTAATCCAGAAAATTGTCTTCGCATTCTAGACCCGCCCATTGCCAAGGGGAGGGTCGACTTTGGCGAGAGCCAAAGCGGGGAGGGGTGAAATATTTAAAAGTGGAAAGTTAGCTCTTCCAACTTCCGGTAGCTGCTGGGTTTTGTACTTCCCATGTTTCGAGGTGGAGGTGTGGACCGGTAGAGTGACCAGTCGAGCCAGAGAGGCCGATATTTTGGCCGGCGCTGACGGTTTCGCCCACATGCACATTTACTTTTGAAAGGTGGGCATAGAGAGTGTGCACAGGTCCGAGCGGAGTGTCGTGTACGATCACGATAAAGTTTCCAAATCCGCCAAACCATGCTCGGCCGGATTTATAATTGGCCACCACCACGCGCCCATCGGCTGCGGCGCCGACCGGAGTGCCTTTGTGCACGCCAAAGTCGATGGCATTGTTGTCATGCACCCACTGGGTGACCGGAGCGCCAGGAACAGGATTTATGAAAAAGTTTGCGAGCACTGGCAAGCTGGCAAATTTGCCCATGCGTCCTCGGCCCACACCGAGCCCGCTCTTCTCTTTTTTGTTCGGCTTGGCCGGAGTAGGGGCAGCGATAGTACCATTTGGCACGATCACTTCATCGCCCACGACTAAATCTTTGTCGCTATCCAAATCGTTGAATTGCTTTATGTCTTCTGTGTCAGCGCTATAGGTCTTTGCGATTTTGGCCAAAGTATCACCCTTTTTCACGATATGCTTTATGCCATTTACCGGCAAGATGACCAAGGCATCGCCTTCGTTCAAGGCCTGCCCAGCCTTTAGTCCGTTCACATATATAATAGTCTTTTGAGAAAGCTTAAACATGGCAGCGACCGAGGCGATGGTGTCGCCCTTGTGCACAGTATATATGGTGATCTGTTCAGCCGAAGGGGCGTCTTGCTGACTTTGATCGCTAGCAAATAAAGAATCGGCGGATAGAGCTTGCCCGTCGACAATGTTTGGATCTATAGAATCGTCCACAGCTAGGAGGGGATTCATAGACACACTGGCTTCTGGTAGAGGAATAGTTTGGGAATTGTGCGAAGCAGAAGGGGTATCAGCTTCGGCGCCAAACACGGAAAAAAGGCCTGCATAGGCTAGATTTGTGCTAGACGATATTATAAGGGCTGTTGCAAACAGGCAAACAAGCGCTTTTTTATAGGATTTTAATTGCATAATTGCGGTGGAGTGCCAGCATCTCTATCGTATTAAGCCTTTATTTACAAGGCTTTTCCTCTCCATCAGAACCGAATACCCTAATGTTAGCAGATGGCAGGGGGAAGTCAACCACTTCAAAACAGCGCTGGGGATAGCCAAAATCCTTGACTAAACTGACTAAAAATGATACTATTGGGGTCTAAATTCTTTACATCATGAAAATAGACGACTTAAACATTGCTTCCGCGAGACGCCTCGCCACTTTACTTTTCCCCCACTTGATGGGATGGATTCGAAATCAATTCTTTGTGCCCCAAATCGGCCCGCACCACAAAGAAGGCGCCTTTCTCGGCGAACACTTGAAGCTGGCGATTGAAAACTTGAAAAAAGCATTTGCCGGCGAAATCATGGCCACAAATCAGCAGATCCGAACGCTGATAACGGAGATGATTACAAAAGGTGAAGAAGTGAACAGCGAAATCATCTGCTACCTAATGCTTCACGACATTGGCAAAGTGGACCGCCTGCTCATCACCACTGGTTCCGTAAAAGAAGTGGAGGTGCCGTGGAATGCATGGGCCCTCCAAAATCCCGAGCTTGGCACAAAAGATGGCAAATTTTTGTGGATGGAGGAGGAAGTGACTCGTGTGAGCTACTTTCACCCGAGCAAAGGCCCTTTGAGCCAGCACGGGGCTTGGGGAGCAGAGATTATTGCGCGCGATGCAGTGCCAAAGGAAAGATTTGCTGACATTATAAAAGTCATCAGCATTCATGAAAATGGATACATGTTTGAAAAAGAGAACCCAGGGCAAATGGAAAACATGGTCATCAAACACAATCTTTCTGACCGGCAGTTGAAACTTTTCATCGCCTGTACTTATCTCGATGCTTCGGCATCGGAAAAGGAAAATGGCGCAGACATGAGCCGTTTTATGAATCTGGCCAATTCGTATCTGACTTACATGGCGCAGCAACAAACCGCTTAAAGCACACGCACACCACCTCTGGAATTTTTGGTTTAAACCAAAAATTCCAGAGGTTTTTTATTTTGTAATTACAAGGTATTGAATCATTACGCCACCTTGACTTTAAGCAAGAAAAGTGCTATTATACCGACAGTTTAAAAGCCCAGCCTGTCGGGCATTGTGAGACAGATTTTCGTTCATTAAAAAATAAAAACATGACAAAAACAATCAGTCGTGAAGACGACACAAAAACTGCGCTTGCGAGCGCGCTCAATGAATCTGGCATTAAAATTGCCGAGCAAATTGTTAAACCAATTGATTGCACAAAAGCCACAGTCGCAGAACTGCGGAAGGCAATCAAAACACGCCAACCGATCAGCGGCGTAACCATGCTGATTACTCACCAAAAATGCCATGCAGATGAAATGCTTGGCATGGATATTTTGCGCAGAGGTCCGGGTGAAAAGTTTTTTCCTGGAATTGCTGATGCAAGTATTGCTTTTCAAACCGAAATCGAACTCATTGGCCTCGGGGCAAATGGAAAAGATGGCTGGTATGAAGGACTGCGAAATGGCGCACTGATTATCGGAACTGGAAAAGGATTCTTTGACGAACACATGGTTCGTGAAAAGGATCCGAGCTGCGCACACATTGTAGCGGATTATGTCGGCATATTTCATGACCCAACACTGCGCAAAGTCTACGGACCACTTTTGTCTTACATCGACTTTGAAGACCGCAATGGTGATCGTGTGGATGCAATTTTGAAACTTCTTCCGCAGACAGAATGGAGGCATGCATATGCAATAAAAAGCAGCATGCTGGCCAGCATCATAAAAGATGCATGGAAAGTTATCGAAACTCAGGAAGAAATGTCTTCTTTATTTGCTGTGGTTTCACATTGCTTCAGCTACCAAATAAAGAGCCAGAAAAAGTTTCATGTGGAAGGCCGGGAATCTTACGAAAAAGCTGACAAGAAAATTATTCCGTTAACTTTTTTACCGAAAGGTGAAAGAGGGAAAGAAAAAGTTTTACTTGTAATAAAAACAGACAGCTACGAATCCGGTGCTTTTGCCCAGCATTCATTTCGCGGAAAAGAAAAGGAAGAACTTGCTGTTCTTCTGACAATCAATTCCAAGGGGCAGTTTTACATGAAAAGCATGAACAAGCTTTCTTTGGTTGAAGTGTTAAAAGTTTTACGCAACACGATTATCAGAAAAAGAAATGCGCGTGTGGACTGGAGCATGATGGACAAAGAAGCTTCCATCGCTGAAGTTCCGGAAATTTATTTTCACAAAGATTCCGGTGATTTGATGAATGGCTCCAAGACCCAGCCCGATGTTCCAGGATTGCTTACCATGAAAGACGGTCTGACTGAAGCTGAACTAATTGAGGCGGTAAAAATAGGATTGAATCCTACCCGTTTTGAAATAGTTCATGAAAAAGATTGCAAGAATGGAGTTTGTCCTGCTCAAAACGGAAAGTACAAATGCCCACTCAAATCTGCAGGACTTAAGCGCTGTCATGATGTTCGCAAGGGTATAAAGGTTGCAAAAACAGAATGTGCTGTAAAAAAATAATGGCTCGAGAAATCGAGCGACAAGCCGGAGATAACATCTCCGGCTTTTTTTATTTTCAATTTTTTAATAGAGCATATGATATAGTTTCACAATGGATTATTTTGCCGATTTGAATGCGAAGCAGAGGGAGGCGGTGGAGGCCACAGCGGGTCCGGTTTTGATCGTGGCCGGAGCAGGCGCGGGCAAGACCAAGACGCTGACTTCGAGAATCATAAATTTGGTCCGCCAAGGAATCGCGCCAAACCAAATCCTCGCGGTCACTTTCACCAATAAAGCAGCAAAGGAAATGCGCGAGCGGGTGATGGATGCTTTGCGAAAAATCGATAAATTCTCGGGCTATGGTCCGGGGCTGCCATTCATCGGCACCTTTCACTCGCTCGGAGTGCTCATTATAAAAGAAAATGCGCACGAAGCGGGGGTGACGGCGCACTTTACTATTTTAGATCAGGGCGATTCGGTGTCCATGGCGCGCGAGGCGATGAATAGCTTGGGAGTCGACCCGAAAAAATACGACCCAAAGAGAATTCGTGGAATAATTTCTAAACAAAAAGGCGAGGGAATTTCTGTTTCCGAGTTTCGCGAAGGCGAGAGTTCCACGATTGGCAAAATCATCGGCAGTGTTTGGCGAAAATATGAAGAATTAAAATCGAAAGAAAATTCACTCGACTTCGACGATTTGCTTTTGCGCTCTATGGGATTGCTCGAAAAAAATCCAGAGATTCGCCAGAAATATCAGGAGCGTTTCAAATATTTACATATCGACGAATATCAGGATACCAATGAAGTGCAGTACAAGATGGCCAAACTCCTGTGCTCCCCAGAGAAAAATATCTGCGTGGTGGGCGACGGCGACCAAAATATTTATAGCTGGCGCGGAGCAAATTTGAAAAATATTTTGAATTTTGAAAAAGAATATCCGGAAGCCACAGTGGTATTCCTCGAAGAAAATTATCGCTCAAGCAAAAATATCATCACCGCTTCAAATGCGATAATCAAGAAAAATATTCACCGCAAAGACAAGAATTTGTTTACCAAAAAAGGCGAGGGAGAGAAGATTTCTCTAGTCGAATGCTACGACGAGGTGGAAGAAGCAAGTGCAATTGGAGAGAGAATAGAGGAATTGATAATGAACGGAGTGGATCAAAAAGAAATCGCCGTGCTCTACCGCGCAAACTTTCAATCGCGCGTGATAGAAGAGGAAATGCTTTCGCGCAATCTGCCCTACACCGTGCTCGGCGTGCGATTCTTTGAACGCAAAGAGGTGAAAGACCTGCTCTCATATCTGCGCGCGGCGCGAAGCCCAGAATCACTCTCGGATATAAAGCGCATCATAAATGTGCCAGCGCGCGGAGTGGGCAAGGCGACCTTGGTGAAAATATTTTCAGGAATGACATTGGAGCTGCCTGCATCCATGCAAGCCAAGGTCGCTAATTTTTATAAAATCTTGGAAGCGATAAAAGAATATGCGGAAACAAATTCGCCATCGGCCACGGTCAAATTCGCCATCCAGAAATCCGGACTCGAGGAGTCGCTCAAAAACAGCACCGATGAAGATCAGGAGCGCTTGGAAAACTTGGCCGAACTGGTTACTTTGTCTACGAAGTACGACGAACTAGAAGATGGTTTGTCGCGACTGCTAGAAGATGCCGCCCTCGCGAGCGACCAAGACGCGCTTCTGATCGAAGAAGGGAAGAAAAAAGAAAGTGCCGTAAAGCTCATGACCGTGCATGCTGCCAAGGGTTTGGAGTTCGATTATGTATTCGTCTCCGGCATGGAGCAAGACTTGTTCCCGCATTCTAAAGCGGCCGAAGCGCCGAGCGAAGAGGAAAGAGAGGAGGAGCGAAGACTTTTCTATGTGGCCATGACTCGCGCGCGGAAAAAATTGTATTTGTCTTTTGCTAGCCTGCGCACGATCTATGGCTCGCGCCAGATAAATACGCCGTCGGAATTTTTATACGACATACCAGAGGAAGTGCTCGAGCGTGAAAGCACTAATCGGACTAAAATAATACATATATAGAATATGAAAAATATTCATCATAAAGCGAAAAAGTCTCTGGGGCAAAACTTTTTAAAGTCAAAAAGCGCTCTTTCGGCGATTGTGGACGCCGGCGATATTTCGGCCGACGACATCATTTTAGAAATCGGCCCGGGCAAAGGCGCGCTGACAAAAGAGCTTCTAGGTTCTAGTGGTCAGGTTCTAGCAGTTGAGAAAGACAGAGAACTAGTAGAATTGCTCGAAGAAAAATTCAAAAAAGAAATTGAGGATAAAAAATTAATTTTAATAAAAGGTGATATTTTGGAATTTCAACCTAACACCTATAACCTAGAAACTAGAACCTATAAAGTTATCGCAAACATTCCCTACAATATCACCGGCGCGATTTTGAAAAAGTTTTTGTCGGCTGAAACAAAACCAGAGCGCATGGTGCTCCTCGTGCAAAAAGAAGTGGCAGATAGGATAGTCGCCCGCGACGGCAAAGAATCGATCCTTTCTCTTTCGGTAAAAGCCTACGGCGATGTGAAGAAAATAATCAAAGTGCCAAAGACATCTTTCTCGCCAGCGCCAAAGGTAGACTCGGCAGTAATAGCTATCGAAAATATTTCTATGAAAAATTTCAACGGTGCAAATGGGGTCAGCGAAGAGAGATTTTTCGAGCTCGTGCGCTCAGGCTTTGCGCACAAGAGAAAAGTTTTGGCCAAGAATCTGGAAAATTCCGGCCTACCCGCAGAAACCCTAAAAAATCTGGGTAAAAAACGCGCCGAGGACCTCGCCCTTGGGGACTGGCTCGATATGGCAAAAAGATAGAATACTATACCCGCCCACTAGAAAATTAAGCGTTCGGGTATATAATAGAAGCATGAAGAGAAAACTATTCGTGCTTTCCATGTGCGCCGTGGCATTGCTATCTTTCTTTGCTCTAAACAAGCTGGCTCATGCCAGCCTGACCCGAACCCCTTTTGGGGGGAGAGTGGTTTCCACAGTGGTGCCCGATGTCACCTGCGCGGGAGGTACGGGGCCGATCACCATCATCCCATCGCGCCCTACTTATCCGCCAGCCGCATACTATATACCAGCAGGCACTCGTACTGGCCGATCGGTAAAAACCAGCAGTTGGATACTAGGCTATTATTCGATCACACCAAATGAAACATACTGCCAAATAGAAACTCCTGCTGGCCCCGCCCCATTTCCAGTACTAGTAATAAAACTCTACGGAGCGTCGAAATAACCTCACCCCCGTCGCGGTGTATACGCGTCGCCCCTCTCCTAAATTTAGTAGAGGGGAAAACCAAACACTTCTTCTTGCATTTGCACAGGGGGGGGGTATAATATAAAAGTAAGTTATTAATAGTTAATAAGATAATTTTAGATATGACTCCACAAAAGGATATTTTTAAGATAGTAGGATTGGTCGCAGTGGTCGCGATTGCGGGGATTTTTATTTATAAATCGAGCTCAAATAGAGGCTTGGAGCAGGCAGGCAAGGCATATAATCCGACAACTAAAACTCAAATAAGTATCGAGCCTTCTGCATTTAAAAATGCGAGTTGCGGAAGCGCTCAATACTACGTAGATGGCAAGTGCTACGACGCAAGCTCTGTTTTGTCGAATTCAAAAAATACTTACGACAACACGGGAGCTACTCACAATGCAATTGTGTCTTATATGATTTCCAATTTACCTAAAAATGCCACAAACCAACAAATGGAAGATTCTGTTTTGGCATACATGAAGTCAGCTGGTATGACAGCAGACAAGGCTTTTGTTGAAAAAATCATTCAACAACTAAACGCTTCGAAAACAAACCCGTCTGCATCTTTCTCGTCTGGTGTTAAAAAATACTATGACAAAATGACGGCGATAAAAAGCGCAAGTGTCGCCGAAACATTTAGTCAAATAGCTAGAATAGAAAGTGAGATAATGTCTGATCGATCTTTAACTGCTGCTGAAAAAGGAGCCCTCTTAGAGAGCACTTCTGTAGCACGATATAGTAATCTAGGCTGGGCTGGAACAAATCCAACTCCAGAACTCAAACTAAAACTATGGCAAGTCGACATGCTAGGAGGACTACTCGGTGGACTTTTAGGCCCAGGCGGAGCTGTCATTAGTGCAGCCATCGCTTCTGGAGGATTTTGGCTAGGTGAACACTCAAGCTAAAAGGTTTACAGCGAGACAAAGTTTATAAAATATCGGGGTTGCCCCGGTATTTTATTTTTATATGTTAAAATATGGCTAAGATAAAATGATTAAAGAATATCTACCAAGTAAAAAGTTTGCAGTGGTGTTGGGAGCGATATTGCTCATCAGCGGAGGTGTTTTCTATTTCAAACATTATGGCAATCCTTTCAATAAAATCGCCGAGTACAAAAGCGCGCAGTCGAAAGATTTGAAATTGGAAGAGCTCGCAGTAAAAGACACTGATACTGATGGCGTGCCCGATTGGGAAGAAGCCCTCTGGGGCACTGATCCTAAAAATCCCGACACAAAGGGTGATGGATTGGGCGACAAAAAATACATCGATGGTAGGCGTAGCGCCCTATCGCAAGGCGGAGGATCTATGGAGGATAAAAAATTGAACGATACCGACATTTTCGCTCGCGATTTTTTCACTGCCATACTTTCTCTGCGCCAAGAAGGCAATCTAAATTCGGGAAGCATCTCTAGTCTTTCAGAGACAGTCTTGAAAAATGCCGCGGTAAAAACCGTCTTGCCAGATACATTTACTGTGAGCAACCTATCTTTCTACAAAGACGACTCCAAAACAAATTTAAAAAAGTACCACACAGAAATATCTAAAATTCTAACCAAATACAAAGACTCTCT
>CALRBJ010000005.1:12764-34295 GCA_943354205.1 Candidatus Nomurabacteria bacterium | reverse complement strand
TACTGCGGACTTGTCTGTCTTTGTCGTCCGTAGACTTGCGAGTATATATGAAAAACTTTTTGGTTTGATTATTCATATTTTATTGGCAAACGACGAGCCACGCGGAGCGTGGAAAATCCTTTCTGATTCAGAATTTTTTGGGGGGAATGCAGAACAGACGGCGCTTCGCGCCGACCATATTTTTGGCGGAAATTTGAATTCCGAATTCTGGCGGTGTTTGCTGGACAAAGTTCGAAACTATTTCGAGCAAAATCCAAACGATTAAAGCGGACTCGGCAGGGCGAAACAATTTGTCTGGGGTTTTGGATTCGCCCCGCCTCGGCTGATTTCCCGCCCGCAGGAGGGGTCTGGGGAGGAATGCGGGCGGGTTTCGGCGGAATTCTCTGAAATTTTTTTCGCTCGGCCACAACAATTAAGAAAGATTTAAGCATAGTTATATTATAGTACATCGTTGTCCAAAAAGACAACAAGGAGTAAAATGTTAATAACAATATGCGAGCAATTTCCAAAAAACTTGGCGAAAATATCAAAAAAATCAGAATTAAGAAAAAGTTGTCGCAAGGGGCAATTTCTCGTCTTTTAGGGGTGGATAAAGGATATATAAGCAATATTGAGAATGGTAAGAAAAATCCTACCCTTGCGACAGTTGAAAAATTAGCCGCCGCACTTGGTGTTTCCGCAGACGAATTGCTTAAATAATTTTATGAACCCAGAAAAATATAAACCTGAACCGAATATTCCAAAAGTTGAACAAGCGGAAACACCACAAGAAATTTCGGCTGAACAAAAAGCTAATTATGAAATTGATCAAGTTGAGCATGACCTTGTTTCAAGGTATCAGCCAAAATTTCTTGCTAAGGGCGGCGAACATATAGTTTATGAAGTACCAGAACATCCCAACATTGTCGTCAAAGTTTCAACAGGACCTCTTAAAAAAGTTATTGACTGGAATGCGGAACATGGACAGCCGATAGATTCTTTACCGGCAGAAATTGAACCTCGTGCTCGTGAATATCTGAAAGAAGAGGCGGCAAGGTATCAACAATTAAAAAAATATTTTGGGGCTGACCATGTTCCGAGTCAAAAAGAATTTTTGATAAAAGTTCCAGTTACCCAAAAAATCTTAAATGCTCTCTATGAGGGTAATCCGCCAGCGACAACTAATGAAGCGTGGAGTGTCGTAATGGTTCAAAAACGAGTAGAGGCATTGAATGACCCTAATCGGCTCGCGATTGTCGCTGGCTATGCTGAAAATGACGAGGTGCCCGAAGATTTATACAATCAAGCGACAGAACATTTTGTTTTCGGTAAAAATCCTGAAGGAAAAATAGAAAAAGATAAATTTCTCGAAATACAATCTCATAACGACTTAAAAGCTCTTTTAGAAAAGTCAGAGGGCGACGAAAATTTGAGGGAATCTCTAAAAGAGCTTTTAGAGAAAATAATCACATATACCGAAGAAACAGGAGAAATTTTTGATCTTGCAGGGCAAGACAATATCGTGCTCTCTCAAAAAGACGGAAAGTGGACTTATGCGTTGGTAGATACTCGATATCCAGGTGAAAGTAAAATGGTTGAAAAAGCAAAAATCGCACTTCTTAAACTTTCCGTCGGAAGTGAAATCGATGAGCACGAGAAAAATGTTTTGTTAAACATTTTTAATTTCGTCCGAACAGTTAATGGATTAGCCGAACAAATGGGCACACAAAAAAGAATTAACATCGTTCCAGAGGGCATGACACAAGAACAATTGGATTTTTTGAAGATAATCCGCTAATCTTTCCTTATTGGCCGAGCGAAAAAAATTTCAGAGAATTCCGCCGAAACCCGCCCGCATTCCTCCCCAGACCCCTCCTGCGGGCGGGAAATCAGCCGAGGCGGGGCGAATCCAAAACCCCAGACAAATTGTTTCGCCCTGCCGAGTCCGCTTTAATCGTTTGGATTTTGCTCGAAATAGTTTCGAACTTTGTCCAGCAAACACCGCATTAAAATGAAATCACTTTTATTCCACTGCAAAGATTTCGGTTCAGTTATAACAGGGCTTTCTACCAGACCAGACGATATGGTCCATGGAGATATTTTAGATGAAAAACAATCCGCCCATAATTGTATTCTTGCTTTTGTGACTATAGAAAAAGGAGATGCGATAGAAAAATCCTCTGAGTTAGTTCAGGAAATTTATAAATTTTGTAAAGACACTGATCACAACAATGTTTTTTTATGCCCGTTTGCTCACCTGTCAAACAGTCTTGCATCTGCAAAAGATGCCTTGGTTATTTTAGAAAAAATTGTAAACGAGTTGAAAACATCTGATATAAATTTAACTGAAGGACATTTTGGTTCAGATAAAGAATTATTGATTCACCTTTACGGCCACCCAGGCAATGCTAGGTACCGCGAATTTTAAAGAATAATTTATACAAGTTCCATTATCTGTTTCGCAATTTCTTCTCCATTCAAAACACTAGAGTCAAAAGTCTTTTCACTCTTTGATTTTATAGCTAGATAGACATTGTATCGCTCCATAAATCCGTCTCTATCCGTGACCGATATCTTTTTTCCTCTCGCGAGCGAAGTTTTTACTCGTTCGTTAAATCTTTTCTCTAAAACTTCTAGCGGTGCTTCAATATTCACTGTTGTAATTTTCATTACATGCTTTTGAGCAACTCTCTCCAAACTCTCATTCAAATCCCCCTGGGCCATAGAGCCGCCTTCCAGTACAAGCGACATCCCGCTTTCAAGCATTTTCTCTGCGATTATGACCAAGCACTCATGCACCGCCGTTCTGTCTCTAGCGGGATTGTAATCCGATATTAAAAATTTTATTTTGTTTGCAGAAAGCCGAAACACTTTCTTGTAGTTGCTCATTATTGAGTCAATGACGGTAGTTTTTCCAGAACAAATAGGCCCATTTATTATAAGTATAAATTGATTCATAGTATTGTTTTGATTATGGTTTTGATATGTGATGCATCGACGCATCCCTCAATTTATACTCTTAAAGATGGAGACACGCAAGAAAAAAGACATGGCTATTTGCATGTTATAATCAGTTAAATCATTCTTTAACCTAAAACCCATAAATCATGACTGTGCTTTTGTTTTTCATCGCGCATTGGTACGCGTCGCTCTTTTGCCAATCATTTTTCCTCCACCGCTACGGCGCGCATGGGCAATTCGCAATGAGTAAATTTTGGGAGAGATTTTTCTTTCTGCTTACAGTTTTTACTCAAGGCGCTTCATATATGAACCCGCGCGCCTACATCGTGATGCACCGCTTGCACCATGAGCACAGTGATGGATTGAAAGATCCGCATTCGCCGTGGCACACTAAAAATCCGTGGGCCATGATGGGTCGCGCGCGGATTATTTATATCCATCTTCTAGATGGGCACTTGCGGGCAAAAGAAAAGTTTTATAAAAATTTTCCCAGCTGGAAGTCCGTGGAAAATTTTTTTGAAACTTATCCGCCTAGAATTGTTTTTGTCATTGGATACATAACCTTCTATGCATTCTTTGCAAATCATTGGTGGCTGTGGTTCTTGCTCCCGATACAAATTGTGATCGGCCCGATCCAAGGCGCCATCGTAAACTGGTGCGGACACAAGTATGGTTCGAAGAATTTCGACAATGGCGACAAAAGCAGGAATACTTGGTGGCTAAATTTGTTTCTTCTCGGAGAAACAAATCAGAACAATCATCACAAATTTCCTGCTCGAGCAAATTTTGGCTATCGTTGGTATGAATTCGACCCGCTTGCTCCATTTATTTGGTTCTTGGATAAAATCCGAGTAATTCGCACCGGCAAAAGAAGCCAGAAATCCTTCACACCCCTCTTTATTTGACTGTATCCCCCATCGGCCTGCCAAAATGGCAGGCCTTTTTATTTATGTCTGTTATAATAATATTATGGAAAAACACAGCATCAGTTGGAGCGCTTTTGAATATGAAGATCGCGAGCGTAGCCGAGATTGGTATTGGGCTTTTGGCATCATCGTCATCGCCGGCATCGTGGCCTCTATTCTCGTGCGCGACTATCTATTTGCTATTTTTATCGCTATTGCTTGCGGGACGATTTTGCTCTTTCACTATCGCAAACCGGAAATAATAGAATTTGAAATTTTTGAAAAAGGCGTGCGGATAAAGGATGCGGTATTCCCATTTTCAAAATTAAATTCTTACTGCATTCATAGGGATGATCGCGGGGCGAGACTGCTCCTGCACTCCAAGCGCAGTTTTGTGCCGATCATAACTATCCCTATGCCCGAAGACGCCGCCGACGAATCCGATTTTCTCCTAGCCCAGCACCTCAAAAAAGAAGACATCGCCGAACCTCACTCGCACAAGATAATGGATTATTTAGGATTTTAGAAAAGAAAAAGCGCCCTAACGGCGCTTTTTGTTTTGTGATTCCGGCAGGACCGCGACTACGCTTATCTCCCTCGACTAAAACTTTTTCGTCAAAAAGTTTTGTCTGGGCACCGCCTCGCGAATTTTTCTGCTGAAAAATTAACGCTCCGGCGTTCTCTTCCCGCACGCGAGCAAAGCAGTTTGCTCGCTCGGAATCACTAAATAAAAATGGCCATCTCTAAAAAAAGAGACAGCTCATTTTTGTACTAGTGATTCCGGCAGGAATCGAACCTGCATCATATCCTCCGCAAGGATACGTCCTATCCATTGAACGACGGAACCAATATTTTAATTATATCTTATTTTCCTTCCGCTAAATTCTTCAATTCCTCATAGCTGGCTTCGCCGCAGATGAATTTGTCGGTGTCGGTATTTATAAAAAATGGCACTCCACCGCAACGGCCGTGATCGAGAGGTTCCATCTTTTTTTCATTTTCTGGGTGGTGCCAAACTTCGTTGCGTTCAAACGCCAGGCCGGTTTCGGCGGCAAGCTTTTTAGAAACTTCAAACATCTTTATGCAGTGTGGACACTCTTCGCCGTAGAATTCGAGTAGTGCCATTTCTTTATTTAGTGATCTTAGAGAGGCGGGACTTCTTTCGGGCGGCGTTGTTCTTTTTTATCACGCCGGATTTTGCAGCCTTGTCGATAGAAGCATAGGCAGAAGGCAAGAGTTTCTTTGCCTCGGCTTTATTCTTTTCGTGCACGAATTTCTCCACCTTTTTGATAGTTTCTTTCATCGTCTTTTTACGGCGATCATTTACGATTTTCTTTTTCTTGGACCCGCGTAGGGCCTTCTTTGCTGATTTGGTTATAGGCATAGTGCATGAACTTTAACAGAAATAGTGGAAAAAGGCAAACTTTGTTATTATTAAAAAATGATCGCTCACGTATCCGGCACAGTACTCGAAATAAACGACAAATTCGCCATTGTAGAAACCTCTGGTTTGGGCTATAAGGTTTTCGCCTCACCCGACACACTGGCTCGCCTGCGCCAAGGTCAGCATGCCTCTATGTATACCTATCTTTGCGTGCGCGAGGATGCGCTCGACCTATACGGTTTTAGCACGATCGATGAAAAAAGCTTTTTCGAGCTTTTGCTCGGGGTTTCGGGTATTGGACCAAAATCAGCTCTGGCCATACTTTCCTCGGCCACTGTCGAAACCCTTTCCCAAGCCATTGGCACCGGCGATACGAGCTATTTAAACAAAGTCGGAGGTATCGGGCGCAAGACCGCTGAAAAAATTGTATTGGAATTGCGCGACAAACTCCGCGCCAATGCGGAGATGAAAGAAGGACCAAGCACCCTGCGCGCTGAAAGCGATGCCGTGGAGGCGCTCAAATCTTTGGGCTATTCCCAAAATGAAGCCCGCGATGTATTAAAAGAAATTCCAAGCTCGATCGAAGGCACCAATGCCCGCATAAAAGAAGCATTGAAAATTTTAGGAGGGAAATAAAAAATCAAATAAAAATACCCGCTCCAATGTGAAGCGGGTTTAATCATTTGCAGTCGTGTATGCATACGATAGTGTCACCACTATCCAAGCGACCCAATTGCAAAATTCTGCGATAAATTCTCCTTTGCGAGCGCGGTCTACCTTGAAACGCCATAGCACCGTGACAGTATCGCCATTTTCTTTTCCTCTCGGAGCAAAGGCTACGAGGAGGATCATGCGGAGCACCACTGCTATGTGCGCCAAAAATATCGCTTCTGTTTTATAGCCCATATTGCCATGCATCCATATCTCACGCGCGATACCAAACTGCGGTATGCCGACGATGATGGCGATGGCCACTCCTTGGGCTACGGGGTCATGCCAAAAAGTTTTCTCTCTTCCTGTGCACCAAATCGCCACACAAAGAATCCCAGCTACCACAAAGCAACCAATGGCTGCGTCTACACTGTCCCCCACCGCCATATCGTGCGAAACTCGGTCGTTGATAAAGACAGCGAGTCCGGCGATAGTGGCCAGGAATACAAACGAGTGCATGAGCATCATCGACACCATCAGCCGATCACCCTTTTTCATAAAAGAGCGAAAGAGTAGGTAGGAGCTTCCTCCGGTAAAAACAATTTGCGAGATAAAGATGCTCACATCTAAACCTTGCGTGCTTTTAAACAGATTGATTCCTTGGATAGATCCGGCGATGAATCGCAAGACGATAATAAGAAAGAGGATGAAAGCTCCGGCTTTCTCCTTTAGGGTCAGGGGTTTCCTGATTTTTTCCCAAAAGGAGCGCAATGCCCCCTTTGGGGAGGCATAGACAACTTTCATAATGATTTTTTAGGTTTTTGTTTTTGATTTTCTGCTTGATATAAAAGCATATTTGGGGAAAATAAACAATCAAAGAACCTATGCTATATTTTGAACATGCCCGAATTGCCAGAAGTCACCACCACTGTAAATGGAATAAACCGCTACGCAAAAGGGCGGAAGATTTTAGATGTGTGGACGGATTTGTATTCCAAAGACAAAAGATTTTCTGATACAGTAAAAAATCCGGAGTATTTTAAGAAATTCAAACGATCTGTCGTGGGTGCACAAATAAAAAATGCCGAACGGCGCGCCAAAAATATTTTGGTTCATTTAGACAATGGCAATACAATATTGATTCACATGAAAATGACTGGGCATCTGCTTTTCGGCCAGTATGCCGAAAAGCAAAATGGAAATATGGAAAAATTTAAAAATGACCGTGCAAATTCAAAAAATACAGGCACGATTTGGGTGCCGAAGAAGAAAACGGGTCCGCTCAATGATCCATACAATAGATTCATCCATGTGGTATTTACCCTAAATGGCGGAAAGCATCTGGTATATGCCGACACGCGCAAATTTGGCACCATGCGTGTATTCAAGACAGCGGAAATTTTCAACTCCAAACACTTGCGCGATTTGGGTCCGGAGCCGCTCGATAAAAAATTCACTCTAGAGAAATTTATCGAGGTTGTTTCTAAAAAACCAAATGGGGTGGTAAAGGCAGTACTGCTAGACCAAACAGTCATTGCCGGGATCGGCAATATTTATTCCGACGAAGCTCTTTTCAAAGCATGCATCAGCCCAAAAAGAAAAGTGTCTGATATTTCTAAAAAAGAAATGGCCCTACTGTACAAAATCGTGCAAGAAGTTTTGAAAAAAGGTATAGATTTCGGTGGAGACTCTACTAGTGATTATAGAAATATATTGGGCGAGAGGGGAAAATTCCAGCATGTGCACAATGTGTATCGAATGAAAGGAACGCAGTGCAAGAAAAAAGGTTGTCGTGGTGTTATAATGAGGTCTATAGTCGGAGCAAGGAGCGCTCATTATTGCCCTCGACACCAAAAATAGCGTCGCGCTTTAGTGGACGGTTGCGCGACATGATTTCGTTAAATCAAATGTTTACACCAAAAGACGCAATGCAAGAATTTCTTTGGTTCCTCGGCCTGATCGCGGCTCTTTGGCTCGCCTGGTTTTTTACCGGAGGGCCAGCCAAGTACGAAGCTAAGCACAGAAATGATCCATTTATAGAACCATCCACAAATGTCGGCGAACCGGGAGATACCTATGGGCCGAGCAATTAAGACCTCACCCCTACCCCTCTCCTTCAAAAGTAGAGGGGGAAATGCAGATTAGCGAAGCGCCAGAGAAAATTTTTGCGCCCGAGGTTCCCACCCGAGTACTCGAGGGAGGGCGCAGGGACAAAAATTTTCTCTGGCGCGAAGCTACCGAATAATTCTAAACAACGCTATCCCTGTAGCGACAGAAACATTGAGTGATTCTTTGCGTCCCCTCATTGGGATTTCTATGACGGTGTCGCATTTGTCTAGAATATTTTTCGGAATTCCTTTTGTTTCTTCGCCCAAGATGAGGGCGATTTTATTTTTTGCAGAATTTTTTATTTTAAATTTTCGATAATCGATCGCCCTTGTTGACTGTTCGAGCGCTACGATTTCGTATCCGTCTTTTTTCAAAGCTGAAATAAGCGCGGACAAACTTTTTTTATATTCCCATGACAAAAATTCTTCTGCACCGAGAGCGACTTTGGCGAGATCTTTCCTTTTTCGCCCAAAGCGGTCGAGTGGAGTGGGTGTGACCCCAGCTAAGTATATTTTTTCCACCCCTGCCGCATCAGCTGTCCGAAAAATCGAACCGACATTATGCACCGAGCGTATATTGTGGAGAATTAAAAACATTTGTGCGTCCAGTAGGGATCGAACCTACGACCTTATCCTTAAAAGGGATCTGCTCTACCAACTGAGCTATGGACGCGTGTATTTATTGCAGATACGCTAGGAATTTAAATTATCACATTTTGCTCTTAAAATCAATACGATATATAATCATATTATGAATTCAAAAACAAAAGTCATGGTTGGTTTGGTGATATTAGCAGGGGTTATTTTTCTCGGCATTTGGGCGGTAAAAAAGTCCGCAAATGCTCCGGGGCGCTACGATGCGCTGGCCACCGCGCTCACGCAGTCGGGCGCGAAATTCTACGGGGCTTTTTGGTGCCCACACTGCCAACAACAAAAAACTTGGTTTGGTAAATCAGCCAAGCTCTTGCCATATGTGGAGTGCTCCAATCCCGACCACACCCAAATAAAAATCTGTGCAGATGCCGGCATAAAAGGCTACCCGACATGGATATTTGCTGACGGCACGACTCAAAGCGGCGAGATCCGCCCAGCAGACCTGGCAAAGAAAATCGGATTCGATTTATCAAAATAAATAAATGCAGTCTTTCACCGAAAATTTCAACATCCTCTCGTCTTTGGGCGCTATATTTATGGCGCTATCCGCCCTATTTATAATTCTTTCGATGCTCTCCGGTAAAAAATCCCATCTTCTAAATTTAATTCATAAAAATATATTGCTTGTCGGGCTGAAAATCTCCCTAGTCTGCCTCGTCGGCAGTCTCATCTATTCCAATATCATCGGGTATCCTCCATGCGTGCTTTGCTGGTGGGCCAGAATTCTGATTTATCCGCAAGTCGTTCTCTTTGCTGTCGCTCTTTATAAAAAAGATCGCTCTGTTTTAGACTACAGCCTGGTCCTCTCTGGCATCGGCATAATAATTTCTGGATTCCACTATGTCACCGAGATGGTTGGCTATTCTCCCCTGCCTTGTAGCGCCGCTGCGGTGTCTTGTCTCTCCAGAAATGTATTCGAATTCGGATTTGTCACTATTCCATTCATGGGTCTTTCAGCTTTTGTTTTATTGTTTGTCGCGATTCTGTCTACAAAATTTGTGCAAAAATAACCTTTATACTGCAAGGGTTTTCTGCCTTTATCCACAATTTATTCTTTTTCAAGTGGCGCGCCCACAAAATCAGCTGTATAATACAGTCAGGCCAATAGAGTTTTTCTTAACAAACCAAGCTTGCCAGTTAGGCATAAATAAAGGTTTGTCTTTGAGATAAACATTTTGTTCCAACAATTGAATAAACTGGGTCTATAAAACCCACTCCTAATAAAAAGCTCTTCTCCGCAGAAGAGCTTTGTTTTTTTGTGGTTACACATATTTCAAAATAAACTTTTCCAGCGCTACTTCTGAATCAAGATTTTTCCTTCGCGCTTCTGGCAGCAGTGCCCCGAGCTCTACTGCTAAATTATTTAGCTCTTCTTTTTTATATTTCGCATTGCCCTTGCTCGCCATGTCTTTCAATTTCCAAAAGAGTACTCCCGATATGGCTTCCGGAGCTTCGTGTTCCAGAGCCTTTTGATAAAGCACCCAGAGGTTTTTCCTGTCTCGCGCGCCGAGAGCATCGGCCAAGGCAAAAGTGTTGAATCTCTCTTTTATTTTTTTTATTTTTTCAAAAGAAAAAACTTTCTCTGCCACTTTTTCTATCTTTGCTAGTATCGGCTTATTCAAATGTTCTTCCACAAAAATAAAAACATTGGCAGAGCTCGCCATGTTTTTTATGTTGTCCAAAACTGTAGAATAAAATTCTACCCCTTCGTCTGCCAAAGCAGAGTCTAAAACATAAATCTGCGCCGGCTCAAATAGAGAATTGGCCAAAATCATTTCGTTTATATTTTGTAGACTTTGAAGCGGGGTTAGAAAGTGCTCTTTTTGAGAGCCTGGTTTTATTTTTTGCAAAAGCGAACTGCACTCTTTATTCCTTTTTTCTGTATCATTGCCGAGGAATAGATAGATCATACTAGAACCATGTGCGAACCTGATTTTTATATTTCAAGTATTCGTCTTTGTATCGCTCGACTAAAATACTCTCTTCCCTTTTTATAAAGACATAGTAGGTCACAAGAAAAGAAAGAAGCGGGGTAAGCATCAAAAACAAAGAATTTTCTGAAAAACCAAAACCGACCAGTATGAGAAGGAGTCCTATATGGGTCGGATTTCTGCTCCACATGTATGGTCCGTGCTTGAAATCCTCGGCGTATATGGCTCCCTTGCTTCGACGATTCTTGGCAAAATTGGCAGATGTCTTCTGCGCCCAGTATATGAGAGCTGAACCTAAGACGAGAAGTCCAAACCCTATCGGACCAGTAAAATCGCTGGGTACCACTTCTACTGGCCAAGCCATATCGACAAATAGCCCCACGACCATCATAAGTAAATAGAATAAATAAGAGTGCGCCAATAGCTGGTGCACTGCGCCGTTCTTGTGCTGTTTTATTTCAGCATCGAGCTTTCTATTGAAATCTCCGAGGTTTTTTAGCAAATCCATATATGCGCCAATTCTAACACTCATGCTTTTTTTAGCAACACTATTTGAGCTCACCCCAGTTGTCGCCCACCGCCACATGCACTTCTATGGGGACTGCTTTTTTGTCTTTTAAAAATTCTGGCGGGATCACATTTTGCATTTTTTCTTCTATTATCGGAATTATTTTATCTGTTTTATCCTCTCTTATTTCATACACTAGCTCGTCGTGCACTTGCAATACCAAACGCACAGAGTCTAGTAGATTTTCCTGTTTTAGTTTCTGAAAAACATTCGCCATAGTGAGCTTTATCAGATCAGCGGTGGCTGTGCCTTGGATGGGAGCATTTATGGCCTGGCGTTCGGCTGAAGCGCGAAGAAATGGCAACTTGGATTTTAGCATTGGGAAATAACGCCTTCGGCCAAAGAGGGTCTCGGTATAGCCATGCTTGTAAGCAAAGTCTTTCACGCTCTCCAAATAGTTGGCTATCGTCGGAAACTGGGCAAAATAATTGTCATAAAATTCCTGCGCTTCTTTGCGAGTATTGCCGAGATTTTGCTGGAGAGCAGATACCCCCATGCCATATAGTATGCCAAAATTTATGACCTTGGCTTGACGGCGCATCTCGTGAGTGACTTCACTTTCTTTTACATTAAATACCTTCATCGCGACCGCAGAGTGAATATCTTTACCGGAAGTAAAAGTATCTATCATAAACTGATCTTGAGAGAGGAGGGCTGCAATGCGAAGCTCTATTTGTGAATAATCAAAAGAAACGAGTTTGTACCCTTTTTCTGCCACAAAACCAGTACGGATATTCTTGCCAAGTTCGGTTTTTATCGGAATATTTTGCATATTTGGATCGCTCGAAGAAAATCGCCCTGTGGTAGAGCCAGCTTGGTTGAACTTAGCATGGATTCTGCCGTCGGGTCCGACCAGCGCAGGTATGACATCTATATAAGTAGACAATAATTTTTGCAGTTCTCGATACTTAAATATCTCATCGATTATCGGAGAGAGGTTGCGTAGCTTTTCAAGCTCGCTTTCGCGCGTACTGCGCGCGCCACTGGCTGTCTTCTTCATTCTCTTGCTAGCAGAAGTGCCACCTATTTGGTCTATCTTCATCTCATCGAAAAGAACTTCTCCGAGTTGCTTTGGCGAATTTATATTGAATTCCCTGCCTGCTGTGCCCCAAATACTTTTTTCCAATTTAGAAAGCTCTGCATGATATTTCTTGCCCAATTTTTCTATATAATCCACGTCTATTTTCACCCCACATCGCTCCATGTCTTCGATGACCGGCATGATGGGAATCTCTATTTTTTCATACACATAAAAAAGATTATTTTCTGAAAGCGCGCTCATCAAACCTTCTCTCATGACAGAGATATCGCTCGAACCAGTATAGTTTTTTATATCTTCCAAGGTGGGAGTAGTGATTTCTGAATTTAAGAGCCAAAGAGCTATGGCCAGCTTTTTAAATTCTTCTGGGTCGTTTACTTCTAAATTATTTTTTTCTTCTGTTTTTTCTTTGTCACCACTATTCTCGCCAATACTTTCTTCTTTGTTGAATAGTGTTCGAGCGCGCGCAGTTAGAGATTTAAATTCCAATTCCCGGAAAAGATTCTCTATTCTTTCTATTTCTATGCCTTCTCTGAATTCTTTCGGGGGTAAATGAAAATCTATCGGCGCATCTCGCCTTATGGTGGCCAGAGTTTTGGAAAAAAGAGCTTCTTCTTCATTGTCTTTCAATAATTGAATTATTCTCTTCGTTATTCCCTTCTCTTCCATTTGTAATTCGTAATTTTTAATTTTTAATTTTTTATATATTTCCTCTATCGTGCCAAAATTAGTGATCAGAGTGGTCGCGGTTTTTTCTCCTATGCCTTTGATGCCGATGATGTTGTCGGAAGGGTCGCCGCGAAGGCCTTTGTAGTCGGTCAAAAGAGTCGGCTTGAAGCCAAATCGCGCGATCACTGCTTTTTCGTCGTATAAAATAGTATCGTTCAAACCTTTTTTTAAGGTAAAAACCTGCACACGGTCGCCATCGATTAATTGCATAGTATCCATATCGCCAGAGGCTATGATGACTTGTATGTTTTTGTCTTTTTTAAAATATTCGGAAATAGTGCCGATAATATCGTCGGCCTCAAAGCCTGCCATGTCGTAGATCGGCACCCCAAATGCCTGAAATATCTTGCGCGAGCTTTTCAGCTGGGCGACGAGATCGGTATCAGCCTTGGCTCGGCCTTCTTTATAAGCGCCATAGGCCTCGTGGCGAAAGGTCTTGCCCGGCAAGTCGTAAGCAGCCACTATATAGTCGGGTTTTAAATCAGCCACGATCTTCATGAGCATGGTCGAGAGGCCGTAGAGTGCCCCTGTGGGCTCGCCTTTGGTATTGGCAAAGTCTGGCAAGGCGTGGTACGCGCGATGAATAATAGCGTGCGAATCGAGCACGACCAGTCTTTTCCTATTATTATTTTTAGCCTCCCCTTTTGCCATACTCCTATCATAGCTTTTTTACGCAAATAAAAAAGCCGTTCTTTTTAATTAACGGCTTTGAAAACTTCTTCGAATTTTTTTGTTTAAATCCCTCTTTTAAATTCCCTGATTATTGGCCAGAACAGCAAACACAGGATAGAAATAACTGAAACCACTATCGGAAAGAATTCGTGGGATTTGGAGATTTTGGGTATTGAAGCCTCGAGAATAACTGCCAAACTAATCGAAGCTACCCCTATCAAAACATCGTTCAAGAAAGAAGCCATTTTCCCTTTGTCTATAAAATCAGGCTTTGACGTCACAAAAAAGGAGAAGAGGATCACAATCCAAAGCACGATTCCGGCGACGATAATCCAATAGTGCCATGTAGACCAGCTTTGGCCGATTCTCTCCTGTAAACTTTCTCCGATAGACATGGGGTAGAACACGGCCACAAAAAGACACCCCACCATCCATGTAAAACCAGCTCTTATGCCGAGATTCATGACTGCGCGACTTGTCTTGACCGGGGAATGATTCTCAATCGGACCCCTGTGAACTTCCAGAATGTTTTTCATAATAAAAAGAATTTTTGATTTATTTAAATGCTATTCTTTTATATTTTTATGTCAATACAAGAAAAAAGAGCCCCAAAAGTTGGAGCCCTCACAGATATTTTTTGTATTTGATCAGAACCAGTGCCACGACAAGTACCCCAGAGAACACGTCGAGCAAATAATGCTGTTTTGTGGTCAGAGTAGAAACCATGATTAGCACAGACCAAAAATAAACACTGAAAATTAAAATTTTATTTCTATATATTTTAATTTTAAAACCCAAAATTCTTGCCTCTAGAGCGATATTATTCATTTTGGAATTTATCGACTGACTGAAAGCAAAGGCAAACAAAGTCGTGGCCGACACATGGAGCGACGGCAGGCAATTCGCCGGAGTGTCCACGCATCGAAATATTCCTAAAACAAAATCATCGCTTGGATAGTCTGCCCTGGGATACTCAGTCGGATAAATTAAGAATATCAAACAATGTATGCCGACGATGATAGCTCCTAGGAAAACCGTGTTTGAAAGCACTTTTGGAGTGGCAAATATTCCACACACGACACCCTGCACAAAGACCGACATATATATCCATGCGCTCCAGCCCAAAAGTGGAATTTCTTCTTCGTGAAAAATATATGGGATAGTGTGTCTTTGGAGGGGCAGATGGTTTATCGCCAGGTATGGGACATAAAAAATACAAAAGGTGACCAACACGATCACCAGTCGATAAATCGTATTGTTTTTCATTTGAAAGAGGGTTTAAACTCTGGCGTGAGAATACTATTTTGAAAATACTATGTCAATGCATCGCGAAAGATCTCCTTCATGTGAAAGTTTTATCCTTATGCTGTCTTTTGGAATTATTTTTGCCACCCTCTCTGGCCATTCTATGAGAATTAAATTTTCCGGATTAGAAATCATTTCTTTCCAACCTAGATTCAAAAGTTCTTTATCTTTTTCTAATCTGTACGCATCTATATGGATTAATTTTTTGAATTCGTAATTCGTAACTCGTAATTCGTAATTTTTCATTATCACAAAAGTTGGCGATATCACTTTTTCTTTTATGCCGAGTTTCTTGGCGATAGCTTGCGAGAGCGTGGTCTTGCCAGCGCCTAAATCGCCCTGCAAGGCTACCACGACAGCTTTTTTGCTTTTGCTCTTTTGCGCGCAAGACAAAACCACCTCGGCAATTTCTTTTATTTCTTTTTCAGAAAAAATCTTTTTCATATTTATACTTTAACTGTAACATAAAGCACCCCTCCCTTTCCCTCCCCTTAGCAAGGGGAGGGTCGACTCCGACTGTGTCGGAGCGGGGAGGGGTGCTTATATATTTGATTAAAATTTACGCCACCGGCTTCTTATAAAACCGTCTGGACACAGCCACGATGCCGAGAATTATGAGTATGACTATCAGCCATCCGAGTAGAGAGTTTGGCATAAACCCAGAGAAGAGGGCATTTGCGCCCAAGCTATTGCCAGCGGAATCCACCAGATTGTTTATGGCATAGGCAGTAACATCGTTTTGAGCGGTAGAAGGCAGAGTAAACACGACAGAAGCGGTAGTCACTAGTTTGTGAGTGCGGGTAGAGTTTACCTCGCTTTGTATTTTAAACGTGCCATTCTCCCCTGCTTTTATGTCTCCCAAGATGTCGGTCAGGGTATTATCAGAAGTTGAAAATTCTCCGACAGTAGACTTCTTGAAAGTCATTTCTTTTGGAAGTTTTATACGAAGTGTTGAATTCTTTAGTGTCGTGCCAGAAATATTTTTCCAAACCACATCGTAGTTCACAGTGTCGCCCACCATGACATTCTCAAAGTCTGGGGTGATAGAGAGCTTCATGTATGGATTGCCGGTGCCACTAGAAATATAGACAGTGTTTGTGGTATTGGTAGTGTTTGTCGTCGTGTCTACTGGATTGTATTTTACAAATACATTTATCGGATATGAATAAGAATTGGTATTACCAGAGCATCCATAAATATTTAGAGTGTATGTGGTATTAGCATACAGAGCCGGAGTAGTATAAGAATTATTGCCAGGATAGAAGGTGTTGCTCAAACCAGAAATGGTTATGTAGCTATATGTGCCGGTCGCGCCCCAGTAGAGCGTGGTGTGTCCGCCGTAGTCTATGGTGCTTGGGTTCGCATACGCATTTGTGATAGCGCAATTATTTTGCGCAGCTTGAATCACAGATATGGTAAAGGATTGCGAAGGAGCAGTGTTCGAAGCCCCTGAAGCGGAGATGGTGTACACAGTGGTGCCACCGATAGCGCCAGTCACTTGAGAACCACTATTTGCGAGGCCACCGCCGATATTCGTGATGGACACATTTGTACAACCAGTAGAAGTGCTCCAGTGCACTATCGTAGAATTGCCAGCATATACAGTGTTTGAATCTGGGTAAAATGAAGTGATGTAGCAAGTAGGCTGTACTGTATTCACACTCACCGTCACTGGCAAAGTAGCTGTATTGCTAACACCAGTGGCAGTCAGTGTATATGTTGTTGTTTGATTTACTGCAAATGTGCTGCCAGAACCAGTGAGAGAAAGTGGCGCTGTGGCATTTATCGCAGGTGAAATCGAAACATTTGTACAACCATTCGTACTCCAAGACAAAGCTGATATACCCCCGGCAGATACTGTGGTCGGAGTAGCGGTAAAGTTAGTTATAGAACAAGTTGTATTTTGAGTTGTCGTATCAGAAATTTTAAATCGAGCGACGATAGAACCTTGGTGACAAGAAGAATTCGTGCCAGTACAAGTGGAATCAGGAGCGATAGAACCCAGATTCAAACCAGTGGTAAATATTTCCGCGCCCGTTTGGCCGGCAGGCAGAGATGTCGGATTAGTTTGGTTTTGATCTGGATACCAAAGTGTCGAGCCTGGGATGTATGTCAGAGTTTGCGCTCCGCCATTTATATTTATTGTGGTCCAAGCGGTTTTTGCTCCAGCATTGTCGGCATATATAGTGCCGGTAAATGCTTGGGTAGACACAGCGCTAGTAGACTGCGGAGAGAGCTTTATGCGCAGATTTTGTGTGGCTTCTGGGCCAGAGTTGTGATAGCCGATGAATACCGAGACTGTTTGTCCGGCGCTGGCCGAAGTCGTCGCTGTCCAGCAAGAAGAACAGCCTTGTGAAGCGGTATAGTTTGAACCCAAGACAAAGTTTGCCGGGTCAGAAGCGCCGGTATTTAGTGAAGTAGACGCAAAAGCCGCCGGTGCAAAAATTGCAAAAGCGATAAACATAGAGAACAGTATTGCTGATTTTATAATTTTATTTTTCATATTTTTTATTTTATTAATTACACTTTTAAGGCTTCAATCGCTCGATTAAAGACTAAAAAATGTAGCCATCTCATATTCTTGCGAATTAGAGATGGCTAATTCAAATAAAAACACGGCTACATTATCTTGAACCATACGATACACCAGAAGATTGGGACATTCTGTTGCTAGGAGTCTGCCAACTGCTGTTGTTGCTCGGATCGATGCGCGGACCATTTGATGGTGTCACCCAAGACCCTGTGGCTGTCGGAGTTGGATTCGGTTGTGGATTGTATCCGCCACCGTAACCAGAATTGGAATTATAGTTGGAATTACTGTTGTAATTGTTGTTGTAGATATAAATGGGCTGGCCGTTTTGACCATAACCATTTTGTTGGCAACCTGGTCGCCAATCATATCCCCAACTAACCCCTACTCCAAAACTGATTCCCGAACCTCCACCATAACCACCATTGTTGCAACCCCCACTCCAGCCTCCATAACTTTGAGTGCCATAGTTTACCCCGCAAGATGCCGGAGCAGAATTGCTCCAACCCCCATACGAACCATTGCCAGTGTTGTTTGCTGGCGCTGATTGTGCTTGAACTCCCCCGCTCGGCGAATAGTAATTGTTGAAATTCACTACTCCCGGATAATTTCCACCATTTCTAGTGGAGTAGTATTGGGTCGAATCAATCGGATTTGCATTACCTGCTCCTGCGCTGATATTTGGATCAGCCATTTTGGGAGAAGTGTTTGCAATCGGGCTCTGGTTTGGGGCAACTGCGCTCGGTGTGTAAATGCTGTCTATCGGATTTAAACAAATGAGGGAGAGAGCTGGTTTGTAGATGTTGTTCACATCCGGATAAAACAGAACTTCTTCATTTGGATAGGCCGGCCGGCTTTTGCGTGTGTAAGTGCCATCGGGATTTTTTTCATAAGTGAAAATTTTTGATCCCGCGGGAATAGCTTTTATAAAACCATTCGTAATCACATACAACACATTGTCCGGAGTCATAGCATTTGCGAAGCCGAAAGTTTTGGTTTCAACTTCTGCATGGTCCTCTAAGAATTCATCGCGGTCTTCCGCGAGAACGCTGCGGTCGTTTGCAATAATCGCTTCCACCAGTGCGGCGGTATCGATGTTTACACCTTTTTTTATCTGCGCGGTGCTTGCATACGCATGGCTTTGTGCCTGTGTTTTTTGCTCAACTAAAAGCATCACTATGATGCCAAGGAGCGTGGTAAAGAGCTTGCTTTTCATGATTTTTGCGTGTTTTTGTTTAAATTGTTTACGTGATTTTATTTATTTTTTAGTTTGATTTTTCTAGCTATAGTCTAGCATTTTCATATATATTTGTCAAGGGGTTCCCCTTTACTAAAAAGTAGCCGTTTTTTGATCAAAAATCTGGGTTCAAAAGCCCTTTTAAGATATAATGTTTTCATGACAATCGTTTTCGATGAAGACAAAGAGGAGAGAAAACTCCAAGACCTAAAAGAGGCCGAGGAAGAAGATTTGGTGTCCATTTTGGCTGATGCCAAATATGGCATCCCCTATGTAAACCTCCTGACCATGAGTATCGACAACGATGCTCTGCGCCTGGTAGACGAAGCGGAAGCTCGAGCGATCGAAGTGGCGCCATTTAAAATAGTCGGCAAGAATCTCTCCCTGGCTGTGCGCGCGCCAGAGCGAAGCGAGGTTGGAATTTTGAAAACAAAATTGGAAACTGATGGCTACGAGGTGAAGCTGTTTATGGTTTCTAAAAAAAGTTTAGAGAAAGTATGGGGGCGATATGCCGAGCTATCTCATGCGAACACTTCGCGCGCGGGCACGCTCGACATCGCCACCGATGTGATCATGGATTTGAAAAACAAAATAAAGACCATCAAAGATGTGGAGGCCATCATCACTGAAATGCTCGGTGGTGCAGGGATTCATAAAATATCTAAAATGCTCGAGATTATTCTGGCTGGAGCCATAGCCACCAGCGCCTCCGATGTGCACATCGAGCCCGAGGAAGAATTTGTGCGCTTGCGCTACAGGCTCGATGGCGTGCTCTACGATGTGATGCATTTTTCGAATGAAAATTATCATCTGCTGAACTCGCGCATCAAACTACTCTCCGGCATGAAGCTAACCATAAAAGAAAATGCGCAAGACGGACGATTTAGTATCGTCATGGGCGCGGATGAGATATCTATACGCGCTTCAGCCATTCCTGGCGCATATGGCGAGAGCATCGTCATGCGCCTACTCGATCCGAAATCTATCCGGGTGAAACTGGAAGATCTAGGTATTGAACCAAAACTTTTTGAAATCATCGACAAAGAAATAAAAAAACCAAACGGAATGATACTCTTGACCGGCCCGACTGGAAGCGGAAAAACAACCACGCTCTATGCCTTCCTCTCGCGTATTTATTCGCCAGAAATAAAGATCATCACCATCGAAGACCCGATAGAGTATCATTTGGCCGGCATCACCCAAACCCAGACCGAACCAGCCAAGGGGTACACATTTATCGAAGGTTTAAAAAGCGCGCTTCGCCAAGACCCAGATGTGATCATGGTGGGTGAAATCCGCGACTCAGAAACAGCCAAGACCGCCGTGGAGAGCGCGCTGACCGGGCACTTGGTATTTTCTACTTTGCACACGAACAATGCCGCAGGCGTCATCCCCCGCCTCATCGACCTCGAAGTAAATCCAAAAATAATGGTCTCGGCGCTCTCTCTGCCTATCGCCCAGCGCCTCGTACGCCGACTATGCCAAGACTGCAAGAAAGAAAGAGTAGCGACTGATGCAGAAAAAATAAAAATTAAAAAGATACTGGATAGCGCCGTGGAAGAAGGAAAAGATTTGAGCTTTTATGGAATACAAAAAGACGCAGAAATAAAACTTTGGGAAGCGCCAGGCTGCGACAAATGCGCAGGACTCGGGCTGAAAGGCCAGATCGGCATATTTGAAGCCATACTGATAGATGAAAATATAGAAAAAATAATTCCCGAAAATCCAAGCGAGCGCGAAATAAAAAAAGTGGCCGACACACAAGGAATTTTGGATATGAAAGAAGATGGTGTGATAAAAGCACTCAAAGGCATCACAACACTGGCTGAAGTGGAAGGCGTGGTGGATTTTGATAGTGATTGAATAAACCCCTACCCCCAAACAAAAAAGCATGAATCTCTAAACAATCCTTCGCCCGCAAGCGGGTAAAGTAGCAAATTCTCGAAGGATGGCCCCAGGAAGATAATAAATTAGCCACCAAAACGTCCTCCTCCAATCCGACAATGGCCTTTCGGCTGATTGCTTAGAGATTCATACTCTTTTTTGTTATAATTTAACTGCGCGAAGTATATCAGATTTAAATATAAATGTCAACAGATCTAGACAAAACTAAAAAAACATCCGTAGCGGACGAAAATTATTTAGACCAAACCCTGCGCCCGAGCGCTTGGGAGCACTACATCGGCCAAAAACCAATTAAAGAAAATTTGCGCATCTTGCTCGAAGCCGCGCGGGGTAGAAATCACCCTGCTGAACACATACTTTTCTACGGCCCGCCAGGCTTGGGCAAGACCACCCTCGCGCATTTGATCGCTAAAGAAACCAGCCGGCAAATGAAAGTCACTTCCGGTCCGGCTATTGAAAAAGTCGGTGACTTGGCCTCGATTCTCACCAACATGAGCCCGGGTGATATTTTATTTATCGATGAAATCCATCGCTTGAACAAAATGGTGGAAGAGGTGCTCTACCCTGCTATGGAGTCCGGAGTGCTCGACATCATCATCGGCAAGGGGCCTTCGGCGCGCACGATCCAGCTCGACTTGCCGGCTTTTACTTTAATCGCTGCAACCACCCGCATGGCCCTCATCTCGGCCCCGCTTCGCTCGCGTTTTTCGGGCGGCACCTTTCGCTTGGAGTTTTATAGCGAAGCGGAAATAGCGGAAATCATCCGCCGTTCGGCTAAAATTTTAAATGTAAATATTGCTGAAGATGCAATAGAAGAAATTTCTAAACGCGCCCGCTTTACGCCCCGCACGGCAAACTACCTACTCAAACGATGCCGCGACTACGCCGAGGTGCACAAAAAAGAATTAGATAAAAAAACGGTCTTCCTCGCCCTTTCTTTGCTCGGCATCGACGAGCTCGGCCTCTCTGAAAT
>CALRBJ010000005.1:0-12754 GCA_943354205.1 Candidatus Nomurabacteria bacterium | reverse complement strand
CGCAGTGCTCACAGTAATAATAGATAAGTTTAACGGCGGGCCGGTAGGGCTCAACACAATAGCCGCCGCGACGAGCGAAGAGGAAGCGACGATTGAAGAAGTGGTGGAACCATACCTGATCCAACGCGGACTTCTCGAGCGCACTCCCCGTGGACGCACGGCCACCAAAAAAGCTTACGAGCACATGGGCTTTGATTTTGTCGAACCAAAACAAGACAAACTACTGTAAATAAAAATGCCACTCCAAAACGAAGTGGCTAATTTTTTTTGAAAAGAAATTTTAACTTGCCATGGCAATGTTAGAGTGAATTTTTACTTTTTCCAACTGGCTTGCCAAAAATTTTTCCTCGGTCAGTCTTTGGCAGATAAAAGAAATGTCGTTCACCGGTATTTCTTCTCCTGTCTTTTCCAAAAGAATTTTTTGCACCAGTGAATTAGTGATAATTTGGTCTTCGTGAGCTTTTGCCACACAACTGTAGGTTTTTCCTTGGAAGGAAATTTCCAAGCCTAAAAATACTCTTTTCATATTTAGGGGGTTTAAGTGAAATGAACTTTTACAAGGAGCTATGATACATCTAACAGTTTTATTTGTAAATGGAGCACCCCGCCCCGCTCCTCACTACGCTCGGAGTCGACCCTCCCCTTACTAAGGGGAGGGAAAGGGAGGGGTGCTGGTTAAGAACTTGTGAGTTATAATCCACCTATGAAAATACTAGCTATAGACCCGGGGGTGGAGAGAGTCGGCATCGCCGTACTAGAAAAAATCGGCGGGGTGAGGGAGGCCTTGGTGTATTCGGATTGTTTCAAGACGAGCGCCAAACTCCCCCACCATGAACGCCTGGTTCTAATTGGAGACGAAATTTCCCGAGTAATAAAAAAATACAAGCCGTCGTGTTTGGCTATAGAAAAATTATATTTTGAAAATAATCAAAAAACCGTCATGAGTGTGGCCGAGGCGCGCGGGGTAGTGGTGTATGAATGCGCCCAAAATGAATTGGGAATATTTGAATATACGCCCATGCAGATAAAGCTGGCTGTGGCTGGTCATGGCAGGGCAAGTAAAAACGATGTGCATAATATGGTGGAAAAATTGATAGATTTAGGTTTTAAAAAAATGATAGACGATGAAGTGGACGCTGTAGCGATCGGGCTCACAGCAGTCGCTATTGAAAAATTGAGATAGTTTTCCCCATATATCATACTTGGCTCTTGCAAAGATTTTTTGTATCTGTTAAATATATGTAATCGCATTTATTTATTATTTTTTTATATAAATTTAAAATATGAGCATGGATTTTGACGAAGAATTGAAAGGTCCGAATGTTGACGATTCAACGGGGTTCAATCCAGAACTACTGGAAGAGTCTCTGGATGAAGAACTGCTTCCCGTCGATGGAGAAGAAAAAGAACTTTTGGGTGACGATGAAGACGCAGATGAGTCTTACAACCCGATGGACGACTACGAAAGAGATGAGTAAAAAACAGCCACAAGACTTGTGGCTGTTTTTTACTCGATAACTATTTTTACAAACCTGTGCTTGCCGATTTTAAGTGGAGTATCTTTTTCTAATTTTATATTCGGGTCAGAAACTTTTTCCTTTGTATCGAGATTCATTATTGCCCCAGCTTCGACCAGCCTGCGCCATTCACTCTTAGACTCTACTATTTTTTTCTCGACTAATACATCAGCAAGAGAACCATCGCCGGAAATTTTGACCTCTTCCATCTCGTCTGGAATTTCTTTTTTCTGAAATTTCGAGACAAAGTCTTCTTCAGCACTGTTTGCCCCCGCTTCGCCGTGATACTCGAATACTATTTGCTTGGCTAGCTGCATCTTTAAATCGCGTGGATTTACTTTTTCTCCTTTCAAGTCCTGCTCCATCTTTTCAATGTCAGACATGGGCGTATGGGTGGCGAGAGTAAAGTACTTTGTAATCAGCCTGTCTGGCAAAGACATGATTTTTCCATAAATATCTCCTGGCGTTTCGGTGATGCCGATGTAATTGTCTAAACTCTTCGACATCTTTTGGGTGCCATCGAGCCCTTCGATTATTTCCATCGACATGACCGCCTGCTCTTTTTGCTTGTTCATTTTCATGACATCGCGACCCATGAGCATATTGAAGGTTTGATCGCTTCCACCTATTTCCAGATCGCAAGATCCGTAAATGTTTGCTAAAACATGCGAATCTATACCCTGCAATACTGGGTACATCATTTCATGCATATACAATTCTGAGTTTGAATTTATCCTGTCTCTAAACATATCCCTTTCTATTAGTCTCGCGTGAGTGACATGGCGGAGAGTCCATAGAAATCCTCGTATGGTGATCTGCTCTAGTTTAGGATTGCCCAATACTTGAGTTTGCATTCTGGTTTTTATGTATAGATCTATTTGTTTAGAAATATTTTGGTCTGGATTTTCTCCAAAAAATAGGTCGGAAAAGTTGTAGAACCAGTCCGAATTTGTAATCCAAGAAAAGACTTTTTTATCTGTAGATAAAATTTTTCCGACTTGGTCTAAGTATGTTTTCATGTTGGCCTCTATTTCAGCCCTCTCTATCTCTGGACGAATTTTTGAAATCCCAGTTGGATCTCCGATAGATCCTGTAAAATCACCAATTAAAAAAACCACCTTGCAACCAAGGTTTTGGAGTTGGCGGAGTTTTCGAAGTACCACCGCATGACCCAAATGCAAATCAGGTCTAGTGGGGTCCACACCAAATTTAATAACCACCTTTTCAGGGTTTTCTGTAAGTTTTTTCTTGAAGCTTCCATCTGGGTCTATAAAAGTTGAGACCCCTCGCGTCAAAATCTCTTCTATTTCTTGCTCTTTGCTCATAGCTGAAACTTTATCATAAAATCGTCCCCCTGTCAGTTCTAAACCACAAAAGCGTGGTAAAATACACTAAACATGAAGAGGTTGAAAAAAACAAATATTTCGATAAAGAACCTGTTTTTTATCTGCGCAGGCGGTTTTGTATTTGTCTCAGCAATCGTTTTTATAATGATTTCCACCATCCACCTGCCAGACCTAAAATCTTTCAACGAGCGCCAGATAGTAAACTCTACAAAAATATATGACCGGACCGGCACCGTCTTGCTTTATGATGTACACCAAAATGTCCGACGAACCGACATCCCCTTTGCCGACATGGGTACATATATAAAAAATGCCACTGTGGCGATAGAAGATTCAAACTTTTACCAAAACAAGGGTATCCGCCCCCTTTCAATCTTGCGCGCAATATTGGTAAATATATTGAGCGGGCACTTGTCCCAAGGGGGTTCCACCATCACTCAGCAAATCGTAAAGAATACTTTACTCACCCCAGAGAAAACTTTTAGTCGAAAGATAAAAGAGTGGATACTCGCCATAAAGGTAGACCAGTCGATGAGCAAGGAAGACATTTTGGCGATCTATCTAAACGAAGCTCCTTACGGTGGAAATATTTATGGCATTAAAGAGGCATCAAAAACTTTCTTTGATAAAGAACCGGCCAGTCTCACACTAGCAGAATCAGCCTACCTCGCCTCTATACCAAAGGCCCCCAGCCTTTTCTATCCATACGGGAATCATCGAGACAAACTAGACACCAGAAAGAACACCGTCCTTTTACGCATGAAGGATTTAAAATTTATAACGGAAGACGAATACACAAAAGCGATGTCCGAGAATGTGGTTTTTGCCCCGCAGGAAAAGTTTGGAATTAAAGCCCCGCATTTTGTTTTTTACATAAAAGATTATTTGGAGCAAAAATATGGTGCGGATATGGTGGAGAGTGGTGGTTTAAAGGTCACTACCACACTCGACTGGAATCTAGAAGGGAAAGCTGAGGCCACCGTAAATAAATACGCCCTCCAAAATGAAAAAGATTTTGATGCTTCGAATGCGGCACTCGTGGCGCTCGATCCAAAGACCGGACAAATACTTTCCATGGTCGGCTCTAGAAATTATTTTGATAAAAATATTCAGGGCAACTTCAATGTGGCCACCGCAAAGCGCCAACCAGGGTCTTCTTTCAAGCCGATAATTTATGCCACGGCATTCAACCAAGGATACACACCCAAAACAGCCCTTTTTGATGTGCCAATAGAGTTTCAAACCACTTGTGATGCATATGGGCACGCCATCGCCCCACACAAACAAAGCGAGTGCTATAAACCCCAAAATTACGACGACAAAAATCGTGGTCCGATGAGCATCCGCGAAGCGCTCGCCCAGTCTATAAACGTGCCTGCAGTAGAAATGCTTTATCTAGTGGGTATGGCAGATGCACTAAAAACCGCAAAAGATATGGGAATAAAAAGCTTAAATGACCCCGCGCGCTATGGTCTCACACTAGTGATCGGAGGTGGAGAAGTTTCCCTACTCGACATGGTCGGGGCTTATGGAGTATTCGCCAACTCTGGAATCAGGCACGAAGAAACTGTAATACTGAAAGTTGAAGATTTAAATGGAAAAGTTTTAGAAGAATACCAAGATCAAGAAACGCAAGCTCTACCTAAAAACACTGCCTTAATGATTTCAGATATTCTTTCTGATAATGCCGCGCGCACCCCAACATTTGGCGTAAATTCTCCTCTTAGAATACCCGGCAGAAGCGTGGCTGCAAAAACTGGAACGACAAATAACAACAAGGATGCTTGGTTGGTTGGCTACACACCATCGCTCGCAGTGGGGGTATGGAGTGGAAACAACGACAACAAACCCATGAAAAAATCTTCTGCATCTATATCGGGCCCGCTTTGGAATGCTTATATGACAGAAGTGCTCTCTGTTTACCCAAATGAAAACTTTGAAGAACCCATAATCCCAGATGATCCATCAATATTAAAACCTGTCCTCCGTGGAAATTGGCAGGGCGGGGAAAGTTATTTTATAGACACTGTTTCAGGGAAACTTGCCACAGATCTAACACCATCTGAAACAAAAAAAGAGGTTGTATCTTCAAATGTGCACTCCACACTCTATTGGATAGACAAGAGCAACCCTCTAGGGCCAGCACCATCAAACCCAGAGGAAGACCCTCAATTCAACCACTGGGAAATTTCCACCCAAAACTGGTGGAATGCAAACAAATCTAAATACAATACTGGGCAAGGACCGAAGCCATCTTCTTATGACGACATCCACACATTAGCAAACACTCCAAAGGTTTCGTTTTTAAACATGCAAAGTGTTTATAATAATAATTCAAAAATAAATATTTCCCTATCTGTGGTGGGGCCGTACCAAGTAAAGAAAGTTGATTATTTTATAAACAACACCTTTGTTGGGTCTAGTAGTGGTCTTAATTTTTCATTTTTTCCAGGCGATATCTCGAGTATAAATATGGACAACACACTGCGAGTGGTCGTGTACGACTCTGTTTATAATAGAGGGGTAGCTGAATCTTCTTTTGTTGTAACTTTTTAGTTTACAGCAATGTCTTTTATTTTATTATTATCTACTTGTGAAAGTATTTTTGCTTTATTTAGAAAAATTTCACTTTTTTCTTGTGAATTTAGTTTTTTTATTTTTAAAATTCTATTTTTTATTTCTATTTGGTCGGTTTTTATGTCTATTTTGGTTGTGTTTCTTATAGTAAGAATTATTTTTTCTTTGTCTAGAAAGTTGCTGTCTATTATTTTTTTAAATTTTTCTAAATATGATCCGAGTATCATATTATTTATTCATCGGCATTATCAGATAACTAAAAGATTGGTCTGAAATACCTTTTATTATCATTGGCTTGGTATTTTGGTTTAGTTGGATGCTTATACTGTCTTGATTTATAGATTGGAGGCAGTCGGTCAAGTATTTGTGGTTAAAACTGACTTCTGCATTCTCGCCAGAGAGAGATGCTGTTATGTTTGTTGTATTTTCACCTATCTCGCTGTTTTTAGAAAAAATAGCCATTGTTTTTTCTTTTGGTTTTACTAAAAGGGTAATTTGATTAAACTTGTCAGAAAAGACATTCGACACTTTAAGCGCATTTATGAGGTCTTGTTTTAAAACGACAATTTCTGTCTTAAATTCCTTTGGAATTATTTGTTTATAGTCTGGAAATACACCATCTACTATTCTAGATGTTAGATAAACGCCATCGAGAGATAGGGACATTTGATTTTTGCTTATTGTAACGATTACATCAGCGCTCTCATCTGCTAATATTTTTATTATTTCAGATATGTTTTTAAATGGAATTATTATTCCAGGAAATTCCTCGATGTTTTTTGTTTTTATCTTTTTTTCGGCAAGTCTAAAAGAATCTGTAGCTACAAATATTAAACTATCCCCATCCCCATACACATAAGTACTTGAAATTTCTGGTTTAATGTCTGAAATAGCTCCACTATAATAAACAGACTTTATTCCATCGAGTAGTTTTGAGCTTGAAACGGAGAAACTTGTACCAGATACACTAGGTATGGTTGGAAAATCTTCCGATGGAAAGCTTTTTATGGTGATCGAGCTATTTTTTGTCTTTAATTTTAAATTCTCTCCCAAAGCCTCCAAGATTAAAACATCATTATCATTCATACTAGAAATAGTTTGTGAAAAAATATCACCTCTTATGGCCACCACCCCCTCTTCTAAGACCTTTACTGGTATTTCCACTTCCACCCCGATACTTAAATTTGTGGCTCGTATTTTTAGAGTAGATCCTTTTACAATCAGAAGAAATGAGTCTAATATCGGTAGAGTTAAATTCTTTCCCGCAATCCTATCCATTTTGGATATACCGTGTTTAATTTTTTCTATTTTGCATTCTATTTTCATTTTTTTTATTTAAATTAATTAATTCAATATAGTGCTGTGGATATGGGGATAAAATAATTTATTATTTATTTATATACATATTTTTTATACTAAAACATTTTTGGGCTGTGAATTATTTTTCATAAAAAATTTAATTTTTAATTTATAATTTATAATCCTTAATTATTCAACCACTTTCTCCTGCTATTTCCCCAGCTTATTCACTTGAACATTATTCTAATCCTATCCAATTCTTCCACTAAAATAGGATCATTCTTTAGGTCAGCTTTTATCTTTAAGCAAGAGTGTATTACAGTGGTATGGTCTTTACCACCAAGCTTTGCACCGATCAAAGGGTATGAAACATTAAAATCTTCTCGTAGTATATACATGATCACCTGGCGGGCTCTAACAATCTCCTTTCTCCTTATTTTTTCATATATTTGAGCCTCTTCTATATTATAAAAGTCACTAACGATCTTTACCATTTCCTTAATAGAAACATTCTTCTTGGGTTTTATGTTGTTTTTTATTAAACCCTTTACCTCTGCCAACGATAATTCCCTGTTTTTTAGTTGTACCTGGCAAACAATGGCGTTTAAGCTTCCCTCTAATTCACGGACATTTCCAGGTATGACTGATGCTACATAGCTTAAAATGTCGTCACCGATCACAATGGATTGGTCTTTACACTTAGATTTGAGTATCGCTACCCGGGATTCATACTCTGGCTCTGATATATCCACAATCATCCCAGAAGAAAATCTAGATTTTAATCGTTCTTCTAGGTTTGGAATAAAATTTGGATGCTTATCTGAAGAAAATATTATTTGTTTATTATTTTCATAAAAACTATTAAAAAGATGAAAAAGCTCGTCTTGCGTTTTTTCTTTTGTGCCAATAAATTGGATATCATCTATGATTATGGTGTCGTATCTTCGATATTTTTCCCTGAAAGAGTTTATTTTGTTGTTTTGCATTGAATTTACAAAGTCAGTAGAGAATTTTTCGAGGGTTGTGTAGTGGAATTTTTTATCTGGAGATTTGGCTTTTAGAGCATTACCTATGGCTTGTATCAGGTGGGTCTTGCCGAGACCAGTGCCTCCATATACAAAGAATGGGTTATAAGCCACCCCAGGCTTTAGGACTATGGCTTGAGAAGCAGCATAAGCCAATTCATTGAATGAACCCACGATGAAGGTATCAAAAACATACCTTGGGTTTAGGTTGTCCTCCTTGTTTATATATAAATCAGACAAAGGAAGCTCTTTTACCGGGGTCGGGGCGCGCAGAACCTCCACTTCCTTTGGTTTCGGGTCATATTTTGTGACTATGTACTCTACCCCCCGGAGTGTCTCGGTGTATCCAGTCAGTATACGCAGAATAAGCTTGTGATATTTGTTGTTTAACCAATCTTTTACGAATTCGTTTGGCACAGAGATGTAGATCATGCCTCCATCCTCCTTTAAAATATAGGTATTTTTAAACCAAGTACTGAAATTTGTCTTTGAAAGGTTTTCTTCTACCTCGCGGAGGCAGTTTTCCCATAGTTCTTTGTGTGTAAGAGTTTGGTTTTCGGTCATAATATATAAAACATTATACTGTCTAAAAAAATTATTACTCACCACAAAACTCGTATTAAACATGTTGATAATATGTTAATAAATATTCAAAGACAAGTGACGATTGATTTTTTTTGTGTTTTATTATAAACTACCCATATATGTCTCAAACATACCAACCTAAAAAAAGAAAAAGAGCAAAAACCCACGGTTTTTTAGTTCGAAGCAAGTCTAAGACTGGCCGAAACGTCCTAAAACGCCGACTCCAAAAAGGCCGAAAAAAGCTAGCCGTTTAGCCTAATTGTTGTGCTTTGTAGCACAACACCACCATGCTCGCCCAGAAAAATAAGATAAAAAGAGAAGAAATGCCCCAAATCATACGGTTTGGGCGTGTTTTTCATGGAAATTTTTTAACTGTGCGCACATCCCCCATCTTGGGAAGCATGGCCCACACTAAAGACACCAGCCTTCACGCTTCTGTGGTGATTCCAAAAGCCTGTGTCAAAAAAGCGACAGACAGAAATCTTTGGAAAAGACGAATATATTCTGTTATTGAAAAATTTAAACATAAAAACATGAAAATAGTGATTTTTGCAAAGAAAGAAATAAAAACAGCTAGTTTTATAGAAGTAAAGAAAGATTTAGAAAATATTATTTCAAAATTAGCATAAAAGCCATATTTGGCGTAAAATTGCGCTATGATTCACACAATTTGGAATGCAATAATTTATCAACCCCTCTATAATGCGATGGCGATATTTGTAAATATATCCCCCGCGCATAGCTTGGGGATTGCTATTGTGGCGCTGACGGTGCTGGTAAAAATAATTCTCTATCCAAGCTCTAAAAAGTCTGCAATATCTCAGATAAAGATGAAAGAGCTTGCGCTAGAGCTTGCCCAAATAAAAAAAGATTTTCCCGATAAAAAAGAGCAGGCCACAAAGACCATGGAGCTTTATAAAAAGAACAAAATAAATCCATTTTCTGGGTTTGTGCCTATTTTGATTCAAATACCGATAATCATCGGTCTGTATATGGTTTTCCGTTCTGGTTTGGATTTCAAAAACACCCTCTACCCTTTTGTTCATGCCCCAATATCTGTGAACAGCAATTTTTTATGGATTATAGATTTGGGTAGAAAGAGCTTGGTCCTCGCCGTACTGGTCGGGGTGTCCCAAATGATTCAAGGCCGACTGATGCCAAAAGCCGACACAGGGGCTGGGGTAGACAAAAATTCTTTCCAACACCAGATGTCGAAATCACTATCTATTCAAATGAAGTATGTACTACCGATATTTATCGGATTTATATCATACAGCCTGCCTTCTGCTATAGCCCTGTACTGGCTAACCAGTAATATTTTTGGAATATTTCAGCAGAGATATTTTAATAAAAAGTTTATAACTAAACACTCAAATCAAAACTCCACAGCGTAGAGTCTGTTTTATTTGTAAAGAATAGAAACTTTTGGTCTGCGTCGGTAAACATATTTATAATATCCAAGCTTTTCCCAGTAATTTCGGAAGGTTTTAGCACAAGCTCAAAAAAGTTGTTGCTTATGTTTATTTTCCAGATTTCATCGGTAAAATTCACCAGTCCTTGGTACCAAACATCCGGGTACTCTCCATTTGGCAAAAACTTTGGCACTGCACAGTAGACATAGAGAGAGTCTTTAGACCAAACGCACTTTTCTGGGGCGCCGGAGAGCTGTAGGTCTTTCGATTCATTTGTTTTTGTGTCAAGTAGATACAAACCCATTCTATTTTTTGACCCTTGATTATAGACGATATATTTGCCATCTGGAGAAGCGAGCGCCGTCATACCAGGTACTCCACCTAAAAGCTTTGTGAAAGACTTGGTTGTTGGGTTTATGGAGTAAGAGTATCCATTTATGTCAGAGGAGGCTTTTGTTGTGATTTGAATTGACTTTTCAGATATGAAAGACGATAGCCATTCGGAAAAAACAGAGTCGAAAACTTGAGATTTTTTAGTTCCAGTAAAGTCCGAAATTATTCCCACTGTTCTGTCGGCCACAGGGTTGAACAAATAAAAGAATTTGTCGCCCTTTGGAGAGACGGAAATATCGTAAATGTTTGAAGGGAGAAATATACCTTTTAATTCGGTTGTTATATGCCCGAGAAATGTTTCAATGCTATTGTTTTCATTTAAATACCTCAAAACCACATTTTCACCCGTCGCATCGAAGTGCGCGTCGTGAATACCGGGGATGGTGGTGTTCGACATTTCTTCTGGCTCGGTTTTATCCATAAACAAGCTAAAAACATGCCCTGTGGCACTCTCTACCCACTCTACAGAGAGAGATTTTTCAGTGAGCACTTTAGGTGCTACTGGGGATTTAGCACCCCCACCCTGACCCTCCCCCTTAGTAAGGGTGAGGGAAGAACTCGAACTCTTCGCATTTACCTCCCCATTGCTAAGGGGGAGGCTAGGTGGGGGTGTGGTGATAGGCCTATCCTGTAGTACTGCCACTGCTCCTGCGGTCGGTGTGGTGGTGATTTGGCGGAGTTTTGGGATGGATGTGTTTGTAGTGGTTGTCGGCTGATCAGTCGGCTGGTTTGGCTGGTTGTTGGTGTCTGGGTTCTGATTATTTGAATTATTTCCACCGCCGAAATTAAATAAATTTTTTAATGGATTTGTGTTTTGCTCTCCCCCACTATTCTTATTTTTCAAAAGAGGAGAAATCACAACAAAAGCGATTATCACTATAACCACAATCGATCCTATTAAAATAATTTTTCGTTTTGACATAATGTTTTATTACTTTGGCTCACGATTGTCAAAGTGATAGTGATTAGATTCTTCAACAAACCATAGGCCCCCGATTCCGTATACAGGCACATTTTTTGCAGTACCCCACGAAGCTAAAACCTTTTTTGTTCCACTTGTAACATACGTAACTAGGTTTGGAACGTTGTTTGGGTTTTTGTCCATATCTAAGGTTGTTCCACCCGGGGTGTGCATTTTTAGTTTAACTGTATTTGCATTTGCTCCCTCATGAAGCCAACACTCTGTTCCACCTGTTATTTTTATTTCACACGAAGGACATGCAGCTTTTAATTTTTCGACAGCAGAAGTATCTAATCCAAAGAAGCTGGTACAAGAAGGGTCTCCTGCTTTTTTGCAAATCGATCCATAGGATGTGTCTATCTTCTTTTGGTTTAAGAATGCTCTCACGCTTGTATCGCCTTTAAACTTGGCTGTGTCTGCCAATAAATCCTGCCCTGCAGTCAAAGTATCTCCACAGTTATTTGGACCGACAACTCCTGTTGCGCTTGCTTTATCTTCATATGTTATAGGTAGCGGTGCTAGTAGCGTGGCTTGGGTTTTTATATTTAGATCGAGGTTTAGAAGGTTTGGGCTGATGGTGTTTAAGATCACATAAGAGCCCAAGATTAGTATGAGGCCCTGTACTGCGCCCCAGATGCGGTCCTTGCCCCCTTGTTTCTTCGACATGGCTTCGGCGGTCATGTACTCTATGCCTCCGATCACGATCATGAGTACAGCCAGTACTCCAGCCACTCCAATTAGCATTCTAAATATTCGTATGGCATAGTCCCAAAAGGTTGCCCCATTACCGAAATCGATCTGGGTTAGCCCCGGCAAAGGCGCCAAAAGGTGGTAAACAAACTTGCTAAGGTCAGTGCTGATATATGTGGGGTCGTAAGTAAATATTTCGATAGGATCCACAGGCACTGTGGCCTCTCCTGTTTTACAATCGTCGCTCTGTCCACCACCAGTGCCATCAGACTTTTTTGTGCGGAAACAAAAAGGTATTGAATCTCCGCGGCCCAAAGATACGACCTGATGGTTCGCCTCTTTTTTCAGCTTCTCGCTGACTACCGTAAAGTCGTATTTCGTATTGGGCTTTAATTTTGTCGTTCCTGAAACGACCGGATAAGTTCCCTCACCGCCGAATTTCATATCAAAAGTTTTGAAATAGGTATTGGTCGGCGCGGTGTCGACGCTGTGCCCGGCGCTATCCACTTCTTTTATGTTTTCAAATGAAATTCTGATTCCAGGTGCGCCGATATTTAATAGAGTTTTTATTTTCAGAATTGCACTGTCTTTAGTATAAGAATCCAACGAAACAGCCAGGTCTGTATGTAAGTCCTTTAGAGTTTTAAATGTTCCCTTATATATAACTTCGTCTGGCGTTCCGTCGTTGTGTTTGCTGTAGATTTGGTAATAGTATTGAGTATCAGAAGCTAGGTTGTGCAACCCCTTTTTTTCTGAACCCACAGGGGTCGGCGCTATAAGCTCAAAAAAAGTATACTTTGGTCCGTCGTTATGAGAATAGCTTGTGTGAATATTTAGTCTTGGACCAGCGACAATTGTTTTTGAAAAATTTAAATCTTGTGATGTGTCATCACCTTGGACGATTGGGAAGCTCGCCCCCAGATTCTTATTGAATGACCAAGCGATACCA
>CALRBJ010000004.1 GCA_943354205.1 Candidatus Nomurabacteria bacterium | reverse complement strand
TTGTTTTGAAAAATTGTTCGAGCTTGGTACAATAGAGACACAAAACAAAAAATCCCGCCAAGGCGGGATTTTTTGTTAGTTCAATATTAGAACTCTCTGCGACCGCGAGAGAAGTTTCCTCCTTCACGTGGAGCGCGAGCTTCCATAGGGCGAGCTTCGTTGACTGTAAGATTACGGCCACCGAAATCCTTTCCGTTGAACATAGAGATAGCGTTTTGTGCTTCCTCATCATTAGACATCTCTACGAATCCAAAACCTTTGGATCGGCCAGACATCTTGTCCATGATAATGGTTGCTGATTCTACTGAACCAGCTTGAGCGAAGTGTGACTTCAACTCAGTGTCAGTAGTGCTGTAAGGCAAACCACCAACATATAGCTTTTTAGCCATTGATTACTGTGTCTTTTATATAAAAAGTACACAAAAATTACTTTTAACAGTAGCAAACTGCGCAATGCTTAAACACAAAAACGCTATTATTACTACGCGGGGTAGTATAGCATACTTTATGCAAAAATGCAAGTAGCTTTTCCCCTTTGTTTCGTATCGAACTACTCTTCATCTGAATCGCCGACAGTTCCAGATTCTAGCGCTTCAATGATTTTGTCTATCCTTCCCTCCATAATGGAAGGAATATTGGACCAAGACTGCTTTATGCGGTGGTCGGTCACGCGGTCTTGAGGATAATTGTAAGTGCGGATTTTTTCGCTGCGATCCCCCGTGCCGATTTGCCCCTTGCGATCAGCCGAATATTTCTTGGCTTCTTCTTCGTCTTTCATTTGTTGAATCTTGGCGGTCAAAATAAGCATCGCTTTTTCACGGTTCGCCAGCTGAGAGCGTTCGCTGGTGCAGCGCACATCGAGGCCAGTCGGTTTGTGGATCAGGCGTACGGCGGTTTCTACCTTGTTCACATTTTGTCCGCCGGCTCCACCCGAGCGCGAGTACTCCATTTCCAAATCAGTTGGATTTATGACAAAAGTATTTTTCTTTTTGATTGGCAGGATGGCGACAGAGGCAGTCGAAGTATGGATGCGTCCATTTTTTTCAGTGCCAGGAATTCTTTGCACGCGGTGCACACCTGTTTCGTAGCGAAGTTTTTTGTACACATCAGTGCCCTTTATTTCAAATGAGGCTTCTTTGTATCCGCCGATTTCGTTGGTCGATTCGTAGTTTATTTTCCAATTCCATTTTTGCACTTCGGCATAGCGCTCGTACATGTGAGCTATTTGCCAGGCAAAGAGCGAGGCCTCATCGCCCCCCGCGCCAGCGCGCACTTCGAGCACGACTTCGTTTGGAAATTCTTCTTGCTCTTTTTCTTTATCCTCGATGCTTTTTATTTGTGTTTCGATTCCCTCTTTTTGAGTTTCAATATTCGCTAATTCTTCAGCAGCCATATCGTGGAGTGAGCCATCGCTCTCCAGCATCTTTCGTACTTCTTCTTCCTCACGCAAAAGTTTCTCATAACTCTCCGCGAGATACGAGGTTTGGTGATTCTTTTTTAATTCGGATAGTTTATCTATTAAAGACATCTACTTAGCCTTCTTGGCTTTGGCAGAAGCGATACGCTTTTTGAATTTGTCTACGCGTCCGGCAGTGTCGAGAAGGTTTTCCTTGCCTGTATAGAATGGGTGGCATTGGCTGCAGATTTCAACGCTGATGTCAGCGAGAGTAGAGCCGACTTTAAAAGCGCTACCGCATGCGCAGATAGCCTTCGAGTCGCTAAAATATACTGGGTGGATTTCTTTCTTCATAGTGAGGAGATATTAGCACATCTTTAAACCCCTTGCAATGGGTCGATCATAGTGGTTTGGATTTTGCTCGCGCGGGCCATGACAGATTTGCCATACGAGCTCCCAGCCTTTGACCTAGAGCAATTTCGCCCGGAAAAGTATTGGCAGGCGGCATTTAGCTCGGAAGTATAGCTTCCTCCACGCGCTCCGGCATCGTACAGGTACAAACCGCTAGCCAAGAACGCATCTATCGGGCGCCAAGGGTCTGGAGTGCTTATAGAGAGCAATGTGGCTATCCTAGGCTGTAGACGAGCCCATGTGGAAGCGAGCATTTGCGCAGGCCCCATCGCTCCGCCCCAGCCGGAAGATTGCGGACAAGAAACCAAGGTCTTGAAAGGGTCGCGACCTAGATTGTTCATGAGAGAAATAAATATCGGTATGTCTTTGGGATACATGACATTTGAAATCGTCCGACCACTTTTCGACCCCGTGCCGGAACCGGTGGCCATGTCGCTGACATAACACGAACCATTGTCGATACCAAAGCTCGATTCTTGCTGAATAATGGCGAGCAGAAATGCAGGCCGCACCCCGATCTTTTGTTCTACTTGTAGCGCATATTTATACGCATCACCGAAAGGTATCGCCACGCCTCCACCAGCCAGAGAAAAGAGCGCCGAGCGGATAGAAGCTGCTTTGGCGCGACGATCGTTTAAAATTTGCTGGTATTGATTTTCCTTGTCTTTACTCAAAGACAAGAGTTGTTTTTGGTATGCCTCGTCGGCTTCTTTCTTCTTTTGATCAGCGATCAATTTTTGTTTGGCATCTTCTTGCGCGGTTTTAGACACCACAAGCTCTTGCTTTACTGTCTCGGTTTTAGTTTTTACGCCTTTTATCTGATCCACGGATTTTTTCACCCCTTCTTTTATCGAAGAATATGTAGTGATGTCGCCATAGAAAGCAGAGACTGTGTCAGAAGAAAGCAATAAATCCACAAAGTTACTATTGTCTAAATCATTCGTGTTTTTCAAGAGTTGCGAGAGCGATTCGAGTTCGTGGTCGAGCTTGGAAGACAGGTCTTTTATTTCCGAATTTTTATCGGCGATCTGACTGGAGAGTTTTACGATTTTTAGATTTGTAGCGCTGATCAAACCCTTTGTGGTATTTATTTTTGTTTTCAAGCTAGCTATTTCATTTGAAAGGCTGGCAGAGTGGCCTTTTTGAGCATCCAGATCTGCTTGCTTCGAGGCTATTTCTTGCTCGAGTTGGGCGAGCTGTGCCTCTAAGGCAGCTTTTTGTTCAGCTGGGGTTTCTGCGGATGATTTATTCGGAGAAATAGCAAAAGACCCGAATGCCAGGCACAAAATTAAAAGCATGAAAATCTTTCTTTTCATGCTTTTAATTATACCAAATTTTTTAATATCTTATTCCTTAGATTCTTCGGCTACTGCTTCGCCACCTTCTTCATCTTTCTTGCCTTTCTTTTCTGAGAGTTCGATATCGGCGATTGATACTGGGGCAACTTCTTCCACTTCTTCTTTTTGTTCTGAGATAGAAGCGACTACTTCGTCGGCTCCAGTGATGAGGGTGACTCCAGATGGAAGCTCGATGTCTTTTACCAACACCTGACTATCGAGAGCATCCATAGCAGAAACGTCTACAGAAAGTGAGTGAGGTAAATCTTTTGGAAGAGCTTCCACTTCTACTTCGTGAAGCACTTTTACCAAAGTTACGGTACCACCCTTTACGATTGGCGCCTCGCCTTCAAATTCTACTGGGACAGCCACGGTGATTTTCTTGGTCATGTCGATAGCCAAAAAGTCTACATGAATAGGAGTATCAGAAATAGGGTCGGTTTGCATGTCGTGGATGAGCACATCTACCGGGCCAGCCTCTGTTTCAAGCACGATAGCGCTCGATTCGCCAGCTTCACGCCAGATTTTGCGGAAGTCTTTTAGAGATACAGCGATAGGAGTGGTTTCTCTTTTAAAACCATAAAAAACAGCTGGAATCATTCCCTCCGCCTTTAGATTTTCGAGTCCTTTGCCAGACTCTCTCTTTTTTGCAGTTAATTTAAACATGTAGGAACTAGTATATACAAAAAAAGAAAAAAGTAAAGTCTACTATTGGGCCAGGTGGGATTTTATGTATTCTTTGGAGCCGCCGACTTTTTTGCCTGGGTTGAAGATGTTTTTGGGGTCGAAAATGTTCTTGATTTGCTCAAATATGTCTATTATTTTTTGGCCATACATTTGTAGGAGGAATGGCGTGCGGATGATGCCGTCGTTGTGCTCGGCGGTGATGGAGCCGTGCATATCGAGCACGAGGGTGTAGACTTCGTCGGAAACTTTCATAATTAGCTCTTTGTTTAAAGAGTCGCCGGCGGTTAGGAGCGGGATGATGTGGAAATTGCCCGAGGCGGCGTGGCCGTGCATATTGTAGATGAGTTTATTTCTGTCTAATATTTCCGTCAGCTTTGGCAAGAATTTTGGCAGCATCGATACCGGCACTACCACATCATCGACAAACGGCGCGGTTCTTTTATTTTGAAAATGCTCGCGAAGTAGCGCAAAAGAATCTCGGCGGATAGTCCAATATTTGTCGGCTTCGGCTGCGCTAAATACTTTTCTGGTTTTTATATTTTTATATTTTTGAAATAGTTTACCGAGCGAATCTATTTTATTTTTTACTTCCTCTTTATCACGTCCGGCGCAGTTTACAAGGATGACCAATTTTGGCATGCCTTTAAACATCATGCCAAGCTCGGGTAGGAATGAAATACCAAGCTTTATGGCGCCCCATAATCCCCTCTTTTTTATAAATCCATACCAAAACCGCACGGCTAGTTTTATAGTTTTGTCATCGTAGGCCTCTATCGATTCTGGACTCGCAGAGAGTGCATCATTTACGATATTCCCGAGCGAATCTAGGCTATACATAAATATCACAAAGAGCGCAGAATTTTTTAGGGGCTCAACTAATCGGAAAGTGATTTGGGTGGTGATGGCTAGTGTGCCTTGGGAGCCGACGATGAGCTTTGGCAAATCAAAAGTTTGCGTTTTTTCATCCCACACATTCCAAAGGGTATAGCCGGCGCTATTTTTGGTGACCTTTGGTTTAGCATTTTTTATTTCATCTTCATTTTTTTGAATAAGAGAAAAAAGATTTTTATATATTTCTCCTTCGAAATCATTTTGCGCCATTTTCAAATCGAGTTCATGCCGAGTGAGTGGATGGATAGTATATTCGTTGCCGTCGGAAAATACTGCTTTCAATTCGGCCACATAGTCTTCAGTTTTGCCGTATTTTAAAGTCAACTCCCCACCAGAATTGTTGCCGACCATACCGCCGACAGCGTTTATGCTCTTGGAAGCGGTATAGCAAGGCAAAAGCAAATCATGTTCAAGCGTGACTTTTTCAAAATCTCGATAAAAACAACCAGGCTCAACGGTCGCCTCGCCGGAAATATTTATATCGCTGGCACCCACGAATGCTGGGTGCATTTTGTATACATGTTCTTTGTTATATTTTTCTATATGCAAAATCTTGTGCATGTAGCGAGTAGTGTCTAAAATAATCGACTCGCCAAGCGGTCCGCCAGCCATGCAAGTGCCTGCCGCCCGAGCGGTAATCGAGAGCTTACCTTCCCCTAGGTCCGCCCTAGGGGAAGTTTCATTTACCCATTTCACCAAATTTTTTATATCTTCTGCATCGCGTGGAAAGACCACGACCTTTGGCCGTACTTCAAACAAGCTCGCATCGTGCGAATATTTTTCCAATGCTTGCGGAGAAACATCCACATCTCCCTTAAAAAACTTTTTTATTTCTTCTTTCAAATCCATTTGGTGATTATACCAAAAATTTACTCCCAGAATATCAATATTAAAGAAACTATACCGAGCCCAACTCCTGCGATTTGTGGAGTGGACATTCTTTCATGGTAAAGAAGAAGTCCGAGAGCTACTGCTACAATCGCTGAACCCACCGAAAATATAACCGCCCCACGAGCGAGGCCAGAACCATTCTTTATCGCCGAGAGCCAAAAAATATTTGCGATTATATATCCCGCGATCGCTCCGCACCACAAAAACCAATTTCCTTTTAGCGCGTATTCTTTCGAGAACACATCGGCGATGAGTTCAAAAATAATAAGCAAAGAAATTCCAAATATCCAGTTCATGTTATAGATTATTAAACACTTTTAATTTTTGGAGGACGACGGATTTGACTGCTTCTTTGGATTCGGCGAGGAGTTTGTACGGGGCGACGTCGTCGGGATGGGCGGCGATGTGGGCTTTTTCGGCGTCGATCCAGGCTCGGCGGAGTTCGGTGTTCACATGTACCACACTGATGCCGGCTGAAATTGCGGCCTTGATATCCTCATCGCTATTGCCGGAAGCGCCGTGGAGGACGAGTGGGATAGAGACCGCATCGTGTATTTCTTTTATCCTATTAATATTGAGCGCTGGGTCGGGTACCGAGCGGAGCATGCCGTGCACATTGCCGACGGATGGCGCAAACATATCTATGCCGGTAGAATCGATAAAATTTTTGGCTTCTTCAGGCTTGGTTAATTCATTTTCAGTCAGCCCCACACCTTCAGGAATGGCATCCAAAATCCCCGATGCTTGGCCGATATAACCGAGCTCCGCTTCCACTAAAATATCTCGTCCGGTATTTTTCGAAATCACTCTCGCGTAGTCTACGCATTGCTTCGTGATTTTAGTATTTTCTTCTATCGAGAGTTTTGCCCCATCAAAAATGACCATGTCGTAGCCCGCATCGATGGATTTTTTTACATTTTCAAAAGTGTAATGATGATCGGCATTTAAAAATATCGGCTGATTCGTTTCTTCGCGAGCGGTTTTGACCAAAGCCACGGCTTCGTTCGTACCGACGAATCCCTCCTCGCCTTCGGCCGTGCCGAGAATGACCGGCACGCCGAGCTCCCCCGCCGCTTCCACAATCGCATGGAAAACTTCAATCGTCGCAAAATTAAAATGCCCGATGGCTACACCCTTTTCTCGCGCTTCCGCTACATATTCTCGTAGTGATTTTGACATATCGCAATTATAGCAAAAGTTTGTTAAAATACAGCCATGTTATTCGGAAAAAAACACTACGATTTTGTGGCCATTGGAGATTTGGTAGTCGACGACTTTATTAGATTGAAAGATGCCGAGACACATTGCGATATAGACCAAGCAAATTGCAAACTTTGCGTGCGCTTCGGCGACAAGGTACCTTTTGAATTCCATAAAGTTCTCTACGCTGTCGGCAACAGTCCGAATGCTTCAGTATCTGCTTCTAGGCTCGGGCTATCTTCGGCACTGATTGCAAATATTGGCGATGATGAAAATGGCAAGCTTTGTCTAGAGTCTTTAAAGCACGACCATGTGGCCACAGATTTTGTGTCTACCGATAAAAAACTCCCGACAAACTATCACTATGTGCTTTGGTACGATGTAGAGCGTACAATTCTAGTAAACCACTCACCATTTGAAAAACACATGCCTTCGAATTTGGCTGGCCCAAAATGGCTCTACCTGTCTTCACTCGGATCCAATACAGAAGCATTTCATCATGAAATCGCAGAGTGGTTAAAGAAAAACCCAAATACAAAGATGGCTTTCCAGCCTGGTACATTTCAAATATCGCTCGGCAAAGAAAAATTGGCTGATATTTATTCGCAATCTGAAGTGTTCTTTTGCAATATAGAAGAGGCGCAAAAAATTCTAGGTACCGAGGAAAAAGATAAAAAAATTTTAATGGGCATGATGCACGACCTAGGCCCTAAAATAGTAGTGCTGACCGATGGAATAAATGGTGCCTACGCTCGCGATACCGATGGCGCTTGCTATTTTATGCCGATATACCCGCATACCCCAGTAGAACGCACGGGGGCTGGCGATGCTTATGCTTCCACTATTGTTTCTTGTTTAGCCATGGGTAAAAGTTTAAAGGAAGCACTTGCTTGGGCGCCGATAAACTCAATGTCGGTAGTATCATATATAGGAGCTCAGGAAGGACTTCTGACACAAGCCAAACTTTTGGAATATTTAAAAAACGCACCAGCGGATTATAAATTAAAAGAAATATAAACTAGCTTCTCTTCATTATTTTTCGCACCGCCTCTTTTATCGATTCTCGCCCCATACCATAGTGCTCGATCAATTCTTCTGGTTTACCAGACTGGCCATATTTGTTTTGAATGCCGATAAATTCTATCGGCACAGGATAATTTTGAGCTAAACATTCGGCAACCGCGCTGCCCATACCCGCCATGACCTGATGCTCTTCTACGGTAATTATTTTTTTAGTTTCTTTGGCTAGATTTATTACGGCTTCAGTGTCGAGCGGTTTTATCGTAGAGAGGTTCATGACTTTTACTTTTATCCCCTCTTTTTCTAAATCGCGAGCGGCAAGCATGGCGGTACGCACCAGCGCGCCAGTGGCGATGATACCCACATGCGCTACTCCATCTGGCGCGAAGAATATTTCTGCTTTGCCTATTTGAAATGGAGTTTCTTCAGTGGTAATTATCGCTGTCTTTTCGCGAGCCAAACGCAGATATGCAGGCTTTTCAATACTACCGAGCGCCATGGTGGCTTTCTTGGCCTCGATAGAATCGCATGGCGAGAGCACAATCATATTTGGCAATACACGCATGAGAGCGATGTCTTCTATCGCCTGGTGCGTGCCACCATCTGGGCCCACAGATACACCAGCATGAGAGCCGACGATCACCACCGGTCGATCATTGTAGGTAATCGTGGTGCGAATTTGCTCCCAATTTCGGCCAGGTGAAAACATAGCATATGAAGAGCAGAATGGGCGCTTGCCCATGGCCGCCATGCCAGAAGCAACTGTCACCAAGTTTTGCTCGGCCACGCCGATTTCCACAAAACGATTCGGGAACTTTTCTTTGAATGGAAGCATTTGCGTACTCTCGGTAAGGTCGGCGCACAATGCCACGATATTTTCATATTTTTCTCCCGCTTGCACGAGGCCGACGCCAAAACCTTTGCGAATCGGCTCTTGCGCCACATCGTCCATAAAAACTTTCGGATTTAATTTTAATTTCGGGTTTAACATTATTGGTGTTCGCTTTTAATTTTTCCGCCGAGCGTGCGGAGCTCTTTTAATGCATGCGTGTAATCTTCTTTTGCTTTCGCGCCATTTGGATCGTATCCATGCCAGCGAAAATCGCGCTCAAATTCGGGCACACCTTTGCCAGGGATAGTGCGAGCGATGATGACCGAAGGCTTTTCAAAGACTGCTTGGGCTTTTGATATTGCGGAATTCATGGCTTCAAAATTGTGCCCGTCGACTTCTTGCACGTGCCAATTGAATGCTTCGTATTTTTGGGCCAAATCATTTAGAGGCATCACATCTTCGGTAAAGCCATCTATTTGAATATTGTTGCGATCTACTATCACAATTAGATTGTGGAGTTTTTCTTTGGCGCCGAGCAGTATTGCTTCCCAAGTGTTGCCTTCGTCGTGTTCACCATCCGAGGTTAAACAATAAATAAATTTATTTGAGCCCACGCCCCGATCGATACGCTCGGCAATAGCCATACCAACTGCCTGGGAAATTCCAGAACCTAAAGGTCCGGAAGATGTTTCGAGCCACGGCATAAATTCTCGATGCGGGTGACCTTGCAAACGCGAACCGAATTTTCTTAAAGTTTTTAATTCAGATATAGGAAAATATCCTGCATGCGCCATGGTCGCATAGTAGACTGGGCAAATGTGTCCATTGGAAAGCACTAGCCTATCGCGCTCTGGAGAGCTAGGATTTTTTGGATCTTGTTTTAATGTATGAAAAAAGAGAAGTGCAAATATGTCGGCCATGCCGAGCGGGCCGGCAGTGTGCCCAGAGCCTGCTTCCAAAAGCATTTCAATTATCGACATGCGAATGTCGTTGGCTTTTTCTTCTAAAAATTTTATTTTAGCATCGGTGAGAATCACCCACACATTATAACTCTAATTGTCTAAGTTTTGAAATTCCCAAATCGTTTCGCGGATATCTGTGGATTCGAGTATCGCACTGCCGATGACCAAACGCGTGGCGCCGGCATTTAAAAGTGCTCCTGCAGTATCGAAATTTACCGCGCCGTCTACCGAAATAGTGACATCAGGATATTTGTCATGAATAGTTTTTATATGAGAAATTACTTTGACGTCATGAGGCTCGCCCTGCTTGCCGATGTGTTCTATACCCATACACTGCACAAAGTCGATATGATTTATAAATGGAAAAATTTCTTCCACCGGAGTAGTTGTATTTATCGCGATACCGATTTGAACTGTGTCGCGCACATACACATCGATAGATTCTACAAATTCTAAAAACAAATCTCTGTCACCCTCGGCTTCTAGGTGAAATACGAGACGCTTGGGGCCAAGCCGAAGAAAATTATCAAAATTTTTGTGCGTGCCGGCCACCATGATGTCGAGTTCGTAGTCGACTTCTTCCCAAAATGGCATGCCTTCCCTTTCATTTAAAATATTTTCCAAGCTTTGAGAATCGCGATCGAAATATGGCCACGTTTTATTTTGCACAAACTCGCCATCGCACATGTCCACCTGCACGGTTTGCACTGCTCCGCGCACCCGCGAAACTTTTTCCTTCAAATCTTCAAAACTTTTTGGCATTATTGCCGGAATAATTTCAATCATAAAAAATATTTAAAATTTATTGAGCCTACGCTCGTGTCGTTCATCACCAGAAAATTTTGTCTCTAAAAATAATTTTAGAGCCTCTTTGGCTTCTTCCTCGTCTATAAAACGTGCACCTAGAGACAAAACATTGGCATCATTGTGCTCTCGGCAAACTTTTACTACCTCCATATCTCCGCCATAAAATTCACATGCGCGAACACCTTCTATTCTGTTAGCATCCATTGCTTCACCCTCGCCACTCCCGCCGAGAATTATGCCCATAGATTCGCTATCGCGAGCCACTGCTTCGGCCACTGGGGTGATAAAATCAGGATAATCATCGGCTGGGTTGAGTGAAAATGCGCCCTTATCTTCGACCACGTGACCCAAAGAACCCAAAAATACTTTGAGTTTTTCTTTGAGTTCGTATCCGGCATGGTCCGAGCCGATAAAAATTTTCATATTAATTCTGTAGAGAATCCCTCCTTGCTCGCAAGCCAGCGATTATTCTTGCTATATCTCTCGCATCGCTTTTGCAATCAGAATCTGTGCATTTGGAAAGAGAGTTCATAGTATTCTCCAAATTTACAATGTGTTCATCTAGCATTTCTACAGTCAGAGGCAGTACTTCCATTTCTTCTATTTTTATATTATCCATTTTATTTTTTAGAATTATTTTTTAATAGTTTCGCCTGTTTTTATGACATGGTCAAGGAGCGTGTGTGTATACCCCATTTCATTGTCATACCAGCCTAGCACTTTTACCAAATTTCCGCCAACCACGCGAGTCATGGCCAAATCCGCAATAGAAGCATGGCTTTCACCTAAAATATCAGAGGAAACAAGGGGCTCGTTGGTCACTGCAAAGAGCTTTGCCCAGTGAGAATCTTTTGCTGCCGTCTTTAAGATATCATTTACTTCCTCTGCAGTCGTAGGGCGTTTTGAAATAAATGTAATATCGACGATAGAACCAGCGGGCACTGGCACGCGGATAGAAATGCCGTCGAAAAGATTGAGGAGTTCTGGGAAGGCTTTGGTCACCGCGATAGCAGCACCGGTAGAAGAAGGCACGATGTTTTGCGCCGCCGCGCGACCTTCCCGCAAATCCTTTTTAGATGGACCATCTACCAGCGCTTGCGATGCGGTGTAGCCATGCACAGTATTTAGAATTGCTTTTTCGATGCCTAGAGATTGGTGCAATATTGCAATGAGTGGCGAAGCAGCGTTCGTAGTGCAAGAAGCATTTGAAGTAATAGCACACGTGCCAAATTTGTCTTCATTTACGCCAAGGAGAATAGTCTCGCCCTGCGCTTGGGCTCCGCCGGCGTTGTCTTTTGCTGGCGCAGTAATCACTACTTTCTTGGCGCCTTGGTCTATATGGAATTGCGATGATTCAAAAGAAGTGAAGAGGCCAGTAGATTCTACCACTACATCCACGTTCAAAAATTTCCACGGCAAATTTTTAGTGTCTTTTTCCGAAAGGAACTTTATCGGTTTTCCATCGATGATTATATTTGTCGTATCATGCGATACTTCATGATTCCATTTGCGATATACGGTATCGTATTTCAAAAGGTATGAAAGGCTCTCGATAGAACCGAGGTCGTTTATAGCCACCACTTCCAGTTCTGGTCGCTCGGTCGCCAACTTTACAAAAGCTCGGCCTATCCTCCCAAACCCATTTATCGCAACTCTGATTTTTTTATTTTCCATACTTCTATTTTAACAAATCTATTAAAATTTGCTTAGCAAGCGCAGGATTTGCGGAGCCTTTGGTTTCTTTCATCATAGTCCCTACGAGGGACATGAGGGCGTTTTCTTTACCACCTTTGTAGTCGGCCACCACTTTTTCATTCGCATCGATTATTTTTTGAGCGATTTCTTTGAGCGCGCTTTCGTCGTTTGATTGTAGGAGCCCTTGTTCTTGCGCGATTTTTTCTGGAGATTCGTCTTTTACTACTATCATCGCCAATATATCTTTTGCTCCACGAGAAGAAATCTTTGATTCAGAGACAAGATTCATAAGCTCGGCAAAGTTCTGTGCTGTTGGAGGTTGAGCCTCCAACATATTCTTTTTGAGACCAAGATAATCAGTCGTTATGTAATTGGACGCAGTCTTAATTTTCTCCGGATTATTTAAAATCTTTGCGATTTCTTCAAACCAAGAGCCGAGCTCGTGGTCGTTTATATATGTTTCGATATCCTCATCTTTAATTCCGTACTCATTTTTATAACGCATTCTTTTCTGCGCTGGAAGTTCTGGTAGTTCAGACTTCATTTTTTCTAAATCAAAAACTTCTGAGAGCATCAGCTTTGGCAAGTCGGGGTCTGGGAAATAGCGATAGTCGTGGCTATCTTCCTTTTTCCGCTGGCTGAAGGTTTTTTGGTTCCCTTCATCCCACCCACGAGTTTCTTGTATTATTTCGCCTTCTTTGCCCTCTTCGTAGAGAGCTTTCATGCGTTCCAATTCGTAGCGTATAGCGCGCTCTACACTTCTAAAAGAGTTTAAATTTTTTACTTCTACTTTTGTGCCAAATTTTTCTTTATCGGTAGAAATAGAAATGTTGGCTTCCACGCGCATTTCACCCTTTTCCATATTGGCTTCTGACGCGCCCAAGTATTGCAAAAGTAATTGGTATTCTTTTCCAAATGCTCCGCCAGTTTTAGCAGCTTCATCGATAGTTTCAAATGTATGCGCTTCAGTCACGAGTTCGGAGAGCGGGACTCCGGCGCGGTTGAAGTCCACGAGTGAGTAGTCTCCACGATCACTTGCCCGGCTCGAATCTCGAGACGGGTGTTTACTGTTTGCTGTGTCTTCCTCCAAATGTATGCGAGTGAGTTTCATCCCCGCGAGCTCGCCAGCGGAAACTATTGGAAATTTATATTGTGAAATTTGGTAGCCTTTTGGAATATCTGGATAAAAATAATTTTTGCGGTCAAACTCGGTAAAGTCGGCAATGGTTCCGCTCACAGCCAGACCAATGCGCACTACATTTTCTACCGCCTTTTTATTTATGACCGGCAAAGCTCCCGGGTGCGCCATGCACACCGGGCAAATATTAAAATTCGGCCGCTCTTCATCGGGGTCATTTTTGCACTGGCAAAACATCTTTGTCAGTGTCGCCAATTCGGCGTGAACTTCTAGACCTATGGTGGAGTAATATTTCTTTTCCATATATACGAAAGATTATATCAAAATATTCTAACTTTTTTTCTTCAAAACTTTAATCAACGCATCCGCAAACTTTTTGATAGATTTGTCGTCGTAGAGCGAGACTGCAAAGACAGGATTCTCGGTGAGTTTTTCAAATTCTTTTACTCTTTTTTCAATATCTTTCGGATTGGAAACATCGGTTTTAGTCAGAAGGATTATTTCCTTTTTATCTACCAATCCATCGCCGTATTGCTTCAATTCCTTGCGAATTTCTTTGTATACTTTTTTCATATCTGCGCCCCGTCCGACTGGATCATCCGGGCGGGCATTTTCAAACGACACGAGGTGTACCAGCATTTTTGTGCGTTTTATATGACGCAAGAATTTCGTGCCGAGGCCCTTGCCCTCGCTCGCTCCTTCGATAAGCCCCGGAATGTCGGCGATGATGTATCCAAAATAATCCCCGAGGTTTGGGTCGAGCGTAGTAAATTGATAGTCCCCTATTTTTGCTTTTGCATTTGTCAGCGCATTTAAAAGCGAACTCTTGCCGGCATTTGGCAAACCGATCAATCCCACATCGGCAAAAAGGCGAAGCTCAACAGCAAAGTTTCCTTCTTCGCCCATCTTGCCTTTGGTAGCTTTGGTCGGGGTCGTCATGGTCGAGCTCTTGTAGTGCTCGTTGCCAAAGCCGCCGCTCCCGCCTTTCAAAAGCATTTCTTTTTGACCTTCTTCCAAAAGTTCTATCTCCTCGCCAGTGTAATCATTTTTTATAACTGAGCCGACCGGAAATTCCAAATATAAATCAGCGCCGTCAGCGCCGTGTTTTTGCGCGCCCATGCCGTCTAGACCGCGCTCGGCTGTAAATTCGCGCTGGTGGCGATACCGAGCCATGCCGAAAATATCGCGAGTCGCGAGCGCATAGACATTGCCTCCGCGACCACCGTCGCCACCATTGGGCCCGCCTTTGTCGATGAATTTCTCACGACGCCAGCGCACCACGCCATCGCCCCCTCGGCCGGCTTTCAAATTTAGTTTTACTTCATCGATAAATGCCATATATTATTTTATACTAGCTTTCTAGGGCCATTTTCACAAGCGCGAGTATTCCTTCGCGAGATTTCGCGACGATTAAGAAGCGATGAGTATGACAAAATACAGCATCTGCAACTCCTGTGACTTTCGCCATTTCATCGTCTCTCAAGCCAGCCCAAGCTTCTGGAAAATATTTTTTACGCTTCATAAAATATGGGTCTCCATCGAATACCGCTTCAGCCTGCCATTTGCCTTCCTCTCGTGGAGTCACCACAAAAAGTGGTTCAGGGTATGGTTTCAAAAATTCTTTCCACGGATAATAATTCTTAAATTCAACAACGCGTTTATCCTCGGCATTTTCGTATCCTTCGATCACTTTCTTTTTTGCTTCAAGTTTTCCTTTAGCACGAACAATTTCACGCTCCAGAATTTTGCGAGCTAAGCCCATAGCTTCTAAAAACATATCGTCAGTTTTTACATTTATTTCATTCCAAGATGGTACGAAACAATCTACAATCCGGCCAATATCATAATCAAAAACATCTTCAAATTTAGAATTCATAATTGGTATACCACTATCTACCGCATCTATCGGCACCGCGATTTTCGATTCAATTTTTTCTGCGATTTCTTTTGAATCAGCAGCCTCCTCTCCAAATTTTTTCCAAACTAGACCAAAAGATGCGTAGGGAATTTTTGCTCCAGCCTCTCTAGTACCGGCGCCATCGGGTTGGTGGTGATCGAATTTATTATTTTCTGGATCATAAATTCCGCCTACATCTACGACAACATCGCCTGTTTTTATTATTTCCATATCTCGCGTACGGATGATTTCAAATTCTTTTCCTTGTTTTTCAAAAATGATAGCCAAAGTCGCGCAGGCAAAGACTTCGTCTGCGTGAAAGGTGCCACTATGTGTGATGATTTTTATTTTTTCCGCCATTTATCCAAATATTTTCTTGCCAGCCCAATATGCCAACGAACACAAGATAGAACCGATGATTGCGGATTTGAAATCACCAATGACAAAACCTGGAATCGCTTGCGAGAGTAGCCAAAATATAAGACCATTTAAAATGAGAGAAAAGAGTCCGAGCGTGATGATGTTTATCGGCAAAGTAAGGACTGAAATAATTGGTTTTATAAGAGTATTTATAAACATCAAACACGCGCCGACGATAATAGCCACCCACCACATAGAGAGCGAGATGCCGGGCAAAATATACGCCGTAGCCCACACCGCAGCTGACAAGAGCAACCAATGCCAAATAATTTTCATAATTTAAAATTTTTTAATTAATAATTTAAAAAAGTTCGTCGACTGCTTCTTTTACTACCATACCATCGGCTTTACCCTTCAGGTCTTTCATCAGCGCTGACATGAGCATGCCTTTTTTTGTCGCATCTTCTATGCCGAGCTCGACTTTTTTAGCTTGGGCGATTTTCAACACTTCGTCTTTGCTCATCATTTCAGGAAGGTACTTTAAAAGCACTGCGAGCTCGGCTTGTTCTTTTTCCGCGAGTTCAGGGCGGCCACCTTTGGTAAACTGATCGATAGAATCCTTGCGTTGCTTAGAAAGCCTAGTGATGATAGCGATGACTTCTTCATCGGTCAAAGATTCGTCGGGCTTTCGGCCTTTGGCCACCAAATCGTTTGTAAAAGCCGCCACGATAGAACGCAGTACTTCCAAGCGCACTTTGTCCTTCGCTAGCATGGCTTCTTTTATAGATGCTTTTATTTCTGTTTGAAGCATGGCTCGATTATACCAAATCTGTTAAAATTGGCCTATGCCTTACAACCTCATCTTTCTAGACACCGAGACGACCGGCAATGAAGCCAAAGATTTTTTGTGCCAAATCGCCTATGCTGAAACTAGCTCTGCCGACAAACTGCCAGAGCTCAAAGATATCGTTTCCAAACTCTACAAACCACCAGTGCCGATAGCCTTTGAGTCTATGGCTGTACACCATATCACGACCAAGATGGTCGCCGACAAACCAGCTTTCAAATACAGCTTGGAGCACGCCGAACTGCACAAGAAATTTGAAAATGAAAACACCATAGTCGTGGCCCACAATGCGATATTCGATTTAGGTATGCTAAAAAAAGAAGATTTGTCGCCCAAAAAGTTTATCTGCACACTGCGTCTGGCCCACCATCTGGACACAGAAGAAAAAATCACTTCCTACAAACTCCAAGTCCTCCGCTATATGCTCGATCTAGATGTGGAAGCTACCGCGCACGATGCCGGAGGCGATGTGCTCGTTCTCATAAAACTCTTCGACCGCATGTATAAAAAAATGCTGGACAAAAACAATGGAGATTCTGAAAAGACCATAGAAGAGATGGTAGAAATTTCTGCCAAACCTATCCTCATACGCACTTTCCGATTCGGCAAGCACAATGGCAAAAAAGTGGAGGAAGTGGCCAAAACCGACCGCGCCTATTTGGAATGGCTTCTCGCTCAAAAAGAATCAGCCGAGACCGATGATGTGGATTGGATTTTTACCTTGCGCACTTATTTGGGTAAACTCGATTTAAAAATTAAAGTATAAAAAATCCCCGCTTGAGAGCTGGGGATGATTTTTGGAGGGATTTTAGCCGAGACAAAGTTGGTGCATTTTCGCCACCTGATGTGGATAGCGGTAGCCTCCCCATTTTTTTACTTTGTCACTTACATAACTTACAAATGAGTGTGTGTTTGAAATCTTTCCTTTCTCCAGACAAAATATAATGTCGCCTAGAACATTGGAAAGTTGTGTGTCGTTTTCAGCACCAATGATAGCCTGTTGGTACTTTTGGATAAGTTCTTCTTCATTCAGAAGATTGTCTGATTCACTCATGCAATGCGTATTTAGGGTTAAGGGAACAGGGTAGTTCAAAATAAGTCTATGCCTATACAAATACTATGTCAACTACTTTTTAAACAAATAGCGCGTAGTGTGATAAAATCGTTTTATGCAAATAGCCCTATTTATAATCATTGGTCTCATAGTCGGCGCCCTGGCCACCAAATTTTTAGCGCCTAAAAAATCCGGCGAAGACAGTGCTGGGCTCCAACTACTCCTCTCGCACATGCAAGAGCTCACCCGCACGGTGGATGCGAAACTTTCTGATTCGACAAAGCAGATGAATGAAAGCATGCGCCACCAGTCGAACCAAGCGACGAAAATAATAGAAGATGTGACCGAGAAACTGACTAGGTTGGACGAGACAAACAAACAAGTGGTTTCCTTTACCGAGCAATTGGAGGAACTGCAAGATATTTTAAAAAATCCAAAACAACGCGGCATTTTGGGCGAGTATTATTTGGAAGCCCTTTTGAAAAATGTCTTGCCGGCCGGCGGATACGAAATGCAATATGGTTTCCCCGATGGCACTATTGTAGACGCGGCGGTTTTTGTAAAAGATAAAATTATTCCGGTAGACTCCAAATTTTCTCTAGAAAATTACAACCGCATGGCGGGAGAAAAGGAACCGGTTCGCAAAGCCGAATACGCCAAGCAATTTGAAAATGATTTAAAACTTCGCATCACCGAGACTTCCAAATACATACAGCCCGAAAATGGCACGATGGATTTCGCTTTTATGTTTATCCCCCATGAGGCTATTTATTATGATTTATTGGTAAATAAAGTTGGAGATGAAGAAAATTTAATACAAAGAGCCGCATCCAAATACAAAGTCATCATCGTGTCCCCTACTTCCTTCCTCGCTTATTTGCAAACCGTCCTTCAAGGCCTACGCGCCATGCAAATAGAGGAAACCGCCAAAGATATCATCAAGCGCGTGGCCGAACTCGGCAAGCATTTGAAAGCATATGATGAATATCACGCCAAACTTGGCAACAGCCTTTCCACCGCCGTAAATCACTACAACGCTTCAGGAAAAGAATTTAAAAAAGTAGACAAAGATATCATGCGCATCGCCGGCTCGGCTCCCGAACTCGAAGCCATCGCCATAGACAAACCAAATTTAGAGGAATAAAAAAACTCCCGAAAATTCGGGAATTTTTTTATTTTATAGAAGTTATCTTTACTTTCATGTATGGCTGACGGTGGCCGGTTTTTTTGAAGTAGCGAGACTTTTGCTTGTATTTGATAGTGGTCACCTTTTTATCGCGACCTTCTTCTTCGAGAGTAGCGGTTACCTTTGCGCCTTTAATCATAGGAGCACCGAATATAGAGGTAGAACCATCGTCGGTCATGAGGACTTCGTCAAAGGTGATAGCATCGCCTACCTTAAAAGAACCAGCGAGCTTTTCAATCTTTAGGATTCCGCCTTCTTTGGCAAAATACTGCTTTCCGCCGGTCTTTATGACAGCGAAATCGCCGACTGCCGCCTCGGTCTTTGTCTTTTTAGTTTTGATAGCCTTTGTAGCCATAGTGAGTGATATATTACATGATTTTAAATATAATGCAACCTCTGCACCTCACCCCCTCTTGCCTCCCCAGGCAAGTAGACCCCTCTCCTTATAAATGCGAGGGGTGGAATGCGGAGAATACACTTGTTTCTTGAATTCTTCCCTCCCATTGCCAAGGGGAGGGTCGCATTTGGCGGGAGCCAAAGCGGGGAGGGGTGGAATTCTAATGCATTTAGTTTATAATTAACCTCATGATTTCTAAATACAAATACAAGAACCTCACCTGGATAGACTTGGAGTCGCCGACCAAAGAAGAGGTGCTCCACATAAAAGAAGAATACGAACTCCCGCCCTTGGTGGCCGAAGAGCTTTCCATAAAAACCACCCGCTCAAAAGTAGACCTCTACAGGAATGCCATATATCTCATACTCCATTTCCCTACCGTCTCGCACAAGCATGGGCCGAGCACCGAAGCCGAGATCGACTTTGTCATTGGCAAGGATTTCCTCATCACCACCCACTACGAATTTGTCGACCCGCTCCACGATTTTTCTAAAGTATTTGAAGTAAATTCTATTTTAGACAAGAGCGACATGGGCGAGCACGCCGGCTACCTTTTCTTCTACATCATGCGCGAGCTTTACAAGCATACCGAAACCGAGCTCGAAGATATAAACGGCACGCTGATGGAAATCGAACGCAATATTTTCGCCGGCCAAGAATCGAAAATGGTGCAAATGATTTCTAGGACAAATAGAATGCTGGTAGACATCCGCCAAGCCACGCGCTTTCACAAAGAAACTTTGCAATCCTTCGACGAAGCTTCGAAAATTTTCTTGGGTAAAGATTTTTCTTATCACTCCGCTTCCATTTTGGGCGAATACGAAAAAGTAAAAAACACTCTAGACAGCCACAAAGAAATCTTGAATGAACTTCGCGAGACGAACGATTCCCTCCTCTCGCTCAAAACCACCGACACCATAAAGACCCTGACCATCATGAGCTTTGTGATGATGCCCCTCTCGCTCATCGCCGCCATATTCTCGATGGATAGCAATGTTATATTTATAAAAGATTTGCACGACTTCTTTAGTATTTTAGCCGTCATGGGCATGGTCGTGCTCCTTATGCTTATCTACTTTAGACGAAAGAAATGGCTTTAGAACTCTACAACACCCTCGGGCGCAAGAAAGAAATTTTTGAACCCATAAATAAAGATCTAGTCGGCATGTACAATTGCGGACCGACCGTTTACAACTACGCGCACATAGGCAACCTCCGCCCATATGTCTTTGCTGATGTTTTGCGCCGAGCGCTCGAATGGAATGGGTACAAAGTAGAGCAAGTCATAAACATTACCGACATCGGCCACCTTGTGAGCGATGGGGATTTGGGCGAAGACAAAATGACCAAGGGCCTCATTCGCGAAGGCAAACCGCTATCTATGGAAGGCATGAAGGAGCTCGCTGATTTTTATACCGAGAAATTTGTGGAAGATTTGGATGCCCTCAATATCAAACGACCAAATCATTTGCCAAAAGCATCTGAACACATTCGACGCGATATTGAATTGGTAGAAACTTTAGAGAAAAAAGGTTTTACGTATACCACGAGCGACGGAGTGTATTTTGACACCGAGCGACTTCCCGACTATGGCAAGCTCACCGGCCACAAACAGGAAGATGGTGAAAGCCGTCTCGCGCCAAATAGCGAGAAAAAAAATGTGCGCGATTTCGCGCTTTGGAAATTCTCAACCGGAGAAATGGGCTACCCATCGCCATGGGGCCAAGGCTTTCCCGGCTGGCACATAGAATGCTCGGCTATGAGTATGAAATATTTGGGCGAGCAATTTGATATTCATACTGGAGGAATTGAACATATACCCGTACACCATACAAATGAAATTGCCCAATCCGAAGCGGCCACCGGCAAGATTCCTTTCGCCCGATATTGGCTCCACAACGAATGGGTAAATATGGAAGGAGGCAAGATGGCAAAGTCTGGAGAAAATTTTTTAACACTCTCTTTCATCACTGAAAAAAATATTTCTCCACTCGCCTATCGCTTGTGGCTTTTAATGGCGCACTACCGCTCGCCAGTTTCTTTTAATTGGGAAGCATTAGAAGGTGTAGCCACTGCCCTTTCAAAATTACAAGAGCAATTTTTGAGTTTGGGTTCGAGGTCGGACCTCTTAGGAGTCCGAGGTCCGACCTCTGGGGCTGACACAACCTATATAGAAAAATTCACCAATTTTATAAATGACGATTTGGATACTTCACGCGCCGTGGCGAGCCTCTTTGAACTTATGAAAGATGAAAATATTTCCGCCGAAACCAAACGCGCGACAATATTAAAAATGGATGAAGTACTCGGCCTTGGTTTTGCTGATTTGAAAGAATTAGAAATTCCTTCTACCGTCGCCGACCTTATAAAAGCCCGCGACCAAGCCCGCGCCGAAAAAGATTTCGCCAAATCCGACTCCCTCCGCCAAGAAATTGAAAATTTAGGCTATCTAGTAAAAGATACTGCTGATGGGCAGAAGTTGACAAAAATTAAATAAAGTCCTATACTGCCACCCAGAGAACCGTATGGATCGGTTCTTATTTTTGTCCCTTAAACCAGCTAAAAAAATGCCCCACAAACTTCTAGGATTCCCGCCAGAATGGGAACCTCAAAATTTCAGAGCCTCCGATGATGATATTATCGAAGGAAAAGTCGTCGTTTTAGAAGAAGAAAAACACGAGTATGATTTTCATTGTGAGAGAATACAAAGCCACAAAGACAATATTTTGAGTCTGTACGGCAAGCTCGACGATGAAAGATACGCTCTCCTCGTTATTGATGACGACCCGAAAGTGGTGTTCTTTAGTGGGCCCCATGATTTCTCGGGCAAGGAAATTGAAAATTAAAATATCACTACGCCGAGGACTATGGCCAACCTCCCCTTCCGTCTTAAAAACGCGAAGGGTTTTTTATTTCCCCAGAAAACGATCGTTTTTACAGTAGACAAATAAAAAAACCGGAACATTGTCCGGTTTGGTTGGAATTTTTTTCTAAGCGGGAGATTTTTCTAAAATTTTTAGTACTGAATGTGCAGCTAGGTACCCAATCCAAAATGGTCCAGTGATAGTTGCCACCAACACAATCTCACCTAGAAAGAAACCAAGCTCGAGCGCTCGAGGAAAAAGAAAAATCAATGCTAAATAGGATGTGCCGGCAAGAATGCATTGGGCTCTGATCATCCTTAGTATATTTTTTCTAAATCTCGGCTTTGTTATTTTTTCTTCCCCGATTTCTTTTAAAATGAAGAAAACAACCCCACAAAGGAACGAACTATTGGCTATTCCTATCAACCAAAAGTAAGCGAACAAAGTTTTTATTTCTCCAGGCGAGCAAAGAGATGCTGGGAAAATCATCGAGAAGAGCGCGGCGAGCCAAGCGTATCGTTTTATTTTATTTTTCATAATTCAAAGAGCTTTGGTATATTTTGAATATACACTTCTAAAATTAGTCCGTCAATGCAGAACTAAAGCTCCCTCTTCGAATAAAATCGTAAGAGGGTTTTTTATTTTTCTATCCAATCAAGCTCTATAACGGTAGCATTTTTATATACCGGAATATCGTAAAAATTTTCTACTTTTACTCCCTGCTTTATAGATTCCAAAACCCTACCAACGCCTCCATGAGAAGAAAGAAGTGTATTGCCGTCTAACTTTTGTAAATCTTCAACACAACTAGAGATTCGTTTTAAGAAATATTGAGGATTTTCTGCACCGCCGCCAGAAATCATTTGTTGAGATGAAACTTCATGCCACGGCGTTCCAGTAATATCACCCATGTCATATTCCATCACTCGCGGATCGGGAATTATTTTTTCAATATCGTAACCCAATTCTTTTGCCACAATTTGAGCGGTTTCCATAGTTCTTTTTTGTGGCGAAGAAACTATTCTGTCAATTCTAATCCCTTCTTTTTTAATTTCCTCAGCTGTGGCCCGCGCTTGCTCCCGACCGGTTTCCGTGAGCAACGAATCATCCCGCTGGCCGGCAAAAACCTTTCGCGCATTCGCCTCGCTCTCCCCATGTCGTATGAAGTAAATCATGTAATACAGAAATTATACCAAATTGCGAATTTTTAAAAAAGTGTTATTATATTTGGGTATTTTTAGGCTCTATCGTCTAACGGTTAGGACGGAAGCTTCTCAAGCTTTAAATCCGGGTTCGATTCCCGGTAGAGTCACAAAAGCGGGAGCGCAAAAAGATTAAACTGCTTTAATCTTTTTCGCTTTTGTGAAGGCGCAGGCATATTGCGAAGCAAGCCGAGCCGGGGTCGCGAACACTTAGACCGCACAGCGTGTAATCATGCGAGCAGACTTAGTGATTTGTGACACAGGGATTACATAATTTATGGTAAACAAAAAAATAAAAATCAAAAATGGTAGTTTAAAAGAAACAGGGTTGTCTTTATTGCCAGACCTAACGGGCTTTCTTACTCCAACAACAATTACTGACCCCAGGATGGCTATCGCTAGTGTTGGCGTAGCTATTGTTACTAAAAAAATCTCTGAGTTCGTGAGAGAATGCATACAAAAAAATAAAAACAAAGAAATAAAAGATGAAGTTAGTGTTTCAGATTGTTCTTCATTTTACGAGATCCTTAAATTTATTGACGAAGAAAATCCTGATGAAGAAACTCTAAAAGCTATGAAATCTATATTCTTTCGCTCAATTAAAAAAGATTCCACGGAGCAGGAACAATCTTTAGCATATCAATTTATGCAAATTTGTAAACAATTAACAGGACAAGATATACTAATCCTGAAAGCTTCATATGATATAGCTTCAAATCAGAGTGAAATTGTTACACAAGAAAATATCCGGACCGACAACCCAGAAATATGGGCTTCTTCTGTGGCTCTCCAAATTGGCCACAAAATTCCAGAATTAATAACTAATAGAGAGGAAAATCTCATTAAATTATCTCTAATATTACCAAGATATTCAAAAAAGGTAAAAAAGATGCTACTTACACTTGATCCCTTACCTGAGGATAAATACGATGAAGTTGAGGTTTTTAGAAATGGTGGAAAATTTAGGCTAACTAATTTAGGGTATAGATTATGTGAATACTTATCTGGTGCGAAATAATCTTATATTATTTTTTTGATTCCCGCACAAGTTGTTTTCACTAATATTACTAGTAGAATAAATTTATTTATTGATGAACATATATTGCCTTGCTACTAACTGGTAAGTATTTAAATTCGGTAGGTGTATTAGATTTTATTTTAGTTATTGTTGCTTCCACGTAAGTTTTATTAAATTCCAAAGTTCCACTTAATGATTTAAAGGCAACAAATAAATTTACACTCGAGTTTGATTTAACAAATACTGGATAATCAAAATTATATGAATACTCAGAGTTATGGTAACTACCCAGAGGGATGAAGGAAGAATTTTCCTTGCCTTCAGTTGAAATGAGAGCAAGATCATAACCGGAAACCCTTAGATCATTACTAACCAAATTAAAGTTTATACCATTTATTTCAAGTAATTTATCGGAAGTATTATCAATTATAAAGTATGCATAAGAAATATTATCCTTATTTGTAAATTTTGTTAACCCTGGTGAAATTAACGGTGCTGGTATTTCTGCGATTGGAATATTAGTTTGATTATCATGGGAAATAATTTTACATATATTACTTTCAGATAAATACCATCCAGCAGGAACGGTAGTTTGAATTCCACCAATATTATTACAAACATCAGTAACAGGCGTAGGCGCAGGTTCTTTTTCTTTAATTATAGGAATATTCGACGTTTCTTGTTTAGTATTTTTATTTTTTTTCTCAATAGGAGAAGTCGTTATTATTTGATCGACTACAACTTGATTAGTCTGTGGTACAACGTCTTTTTTATGCGAAAAAATCTTCCATGAAAATGGATTCCACCAAGAAGCAAGAGCAACCGATGGCGCAACGATAACAGTCAAAACTATCATTAAAAGATACTTTTTCATAAGAAATTTATAACATACCAAACGTAATATAGCTACTCCTATATCCCCTCCTTTTTTAAATCCTCAATAATTTTGCGGGCGTCGCGGGAGAGTTTTTGGGGCAGTTTGAGGTGGATTTTTATGAGGAGGTCCCCGCGTTTGCCACGAGATGATGGCACTCCGCGTTCGCGCACGCGCAGGATTTCATTTGGCGAAACGCCTTCGGGAATTTTTACAGAAATATTTCCATCCAAGGTTTCAATCGTGTATTCAGCACCGAGCAAGGCATCGGAGAGCTTGATATTCAAATCCATCACCAAATTGTTGCCCTCGCGGGTAAACACTGGATGCCGACCCACATTCACCTTTATATACAAATCGCCGGTTTGCCCGTGCGCAATAGCTTCGCCCATGGCAGGCATACGAATCATCTCACCATTGTTTATGCCGGCAGGAATATTGAGAGAAATTTCTTCCTCTTTGCGAAGCACGCCATGGCCTTTGCATGTAGGGCACTTTTCTTCCGGCACTTTACCATAGCCGTGGCACACATCGCACACGGCAGTGGTGGCTACCGTGCCGAAAATGGTGCGGCGGTTTTCACGGATGCTTCCCTTGCCGTTGCATTTCGTACATGTTTTTTCTTTTGTGCCTGGTTTGGCGCCACTACCGGTACAGGTCTCGCAGGTAGAAACTTTTGTAATTAAAATTTTGCGAGTGACGCCGAAAATGGATTCGGAAAATGGGATAGAAATTTCGGTAGAAATGTCTCGGCCTCGGCGTGCCTGTGCTCGGCCCCCGCCCATACCGCCGGAAAAGAAATCAGAAAAAATATCGCCAAGATCGCCCATGTCGAAACCTTGGGCGCCGCCATTTTGAAAACCAGAAAAGTCAAAACCGCCAAAGCCCGCGCCTCCGCCCGGGAATCCTTGCGCGCCGGCTTCGCCAAACTGGTCGTAGCTCGCGCGCTTTTGCTCGTCCGAGAGAGTTTGGTAGGCTTCGTTCACTTCTTTAAATTTCGCATCATCACCTTTGTTTTTATCTGGGTGATATTTGTGCGCGAGCTTGTGAAAAGCTTTTTTTATATCTTCTTTTGAAGCATTTTTTTCTACGCCCAATGTTTTGTAATAGTCTTTTGCCATGTGATTTAGCCGAAATCATGTCGCGCAATCGTCCATTGAGGCGCGACGCACTTAGATTACCATATTATTTCTTCTTTTTCCATTCCACGAGTTTACCCGCTTCTATTTCTATTTTGTCTGCTAAACGCTTGTTTTTCAAGCTTTTTTTAGGAATTATACTGTGGTGTTTCATTTCATCCAACGCTTCGTCTATACCCCAAAGTGGGTCTCCGCTCTCGGCCCAATTATCAGAAAAAATATTTAGATTTAGCGGATCGGTATAACTTTCTAAATTTTTACGACCATCATCAGTAAAATATTCGTGAAAATAGGACATCACGAGCTCACGAATATTTTTGTAAACCGGTTCGCGATAGCGCAACACGGCATGGTTTGTTTTTGAAAGCGCGCCCCAATAGCCATTTTCTTTGAACGGAGCGACCACATGGTCCCAATCAGGCTTTCTGGCTTTTAAGTGGAGCACGAGTGGTTTATATCCATGAAGCGAAAGTATATATGCCCCCAAAACCGCGCCTTCAAAACAGTGCGCGGAGTGTGTGCGAAGCACCAGGAGGGGCGATTTAAAAGAAGCCCAACCATCGCTCTCAAAATTGGCCGGAATAGCATTCAAAAAATCCTGCACCTTGCCCGGTGTGTTTAATTTTTTGAATAAAGATTTTTCTTCTTTTGTAAATTGCATCGGGGCGATTACCACAACGTGTGGAAAAGCATCAGAAGCGCGCCCAAGAGAGCCATGTTTTTCAAGAAAGCCATTTTTTCAGTTGCCTGCAATGCCGGATCTTTTATTTTCCAAAAAGCATGCATCATGAACGAAACACCGATCATAAATATAGATAGAATAATGACCCCGATTTTCATTTTGAGCCCTATAACCAAGAGAGCTCCACCCAAAAGAAGCATACCCCCGGTGATTTGAGTCGCAATTTTGGGATGTTTAACACCCTTCATCTTTGCATACGCAGTCATGGCATCCAATTTTTTAAAATGGTTGTAGCCGGAATAGATAAAGTAACCTCCTAGTAAAACTCACCCGATAAAAAATATTATAATCATGCGCTTAGTATAGCACTAGGCATGCATGCCCGCTACATAGCCTGAAGTCCAGCACAGCTGGAGCGAAAAGCCTCCCGATGGGCGATTTACATGTAGTAGGTCGCCGGTGATAGCCAAATTTGGGCACTTGAGGCTTCGCATCGTGCGCATATCTACTTCGGAGAGCGATACTCCCCCATCCGCGATAACCGCGCGGTCGTAGCCCATGAGGCCGGTGATAGTGAGCGGCATGGCTTTCAAAAGCTCTACAAATGCTCGGCGCTCTTCGCGGGTGATGCTGTGCACTTTTTTGGCGCTGTCTATTTTAGAATTGGAAATCACGGCTTCGGTCATGCCCTCGGGCACGCACTCTTTTATCACGCTTTTGAAAATTTTATTTTTGTTCGCATCAAATATTTTTATGATTTTAGATTCCAGGGTGCCAATGTCGGTGTCGGGATACATGTCTATCGTGGCCGTTACCACACCGGCGTGAAATAAATCAGCTACAGCGTGCGCGCTATTTAAAATAAGTGGGCCGGAGAGGCCAAAGTGAGTAAATAAAATTTTGCCTTTGCGTTGGAATTTTTTCACGCCCCGTCCGACCGGGTCATCCGGGCGGGCATTTTCAAAAAAGGTTATTTTCATAAACGAGAGCGATACACCCGATAGCTTGTGCACCCAGGAATCTTTTACAGAAAGGGGCACGATAGACGGGGTCGGCTCGGCCACGGTATGCCCCAAATCGGAGAGCCAGCCGAAGCCATCGCCAGAAGAACCCGTCTCGGCATGCGAGAGGCCCCCAGTGGCGAGGATATAGGTCTTTGCAATATAGGTGGTGCCATCGACGACTACACCAGTCACTCCGTTTTCATCGCGCATTATCTTTTTAACCGGTCGGCCGAGTTTGACCACTACTCCCCTTTTCTTTAAAAGTTTTTCCATGAGAGTGCGCACCGATTCAGCGCTCATGGTTTCTGGAAAAGCGCGCTTGCGAGCTTCGACCACGAGCGGTAAACCATGTGATTCAAAAAAATCAAAAGTGTCTTTCACGCCGAATTGGGAGAATGGCGAATATAAAAATTTATTTGCTTTGCCGTAATTTTTTAAAAATGTGTGTACATCCTCCTCGGCATTGGTGATGTTGCATCGCCCACCACCAGTGATCGAGAGCTTTTCACCAAGTCTTTTATTCTTGTCTATTACCAACACTCGCAAATCGCGCAGTGCGGCTGTATAAGCCGCCATCATGCCTGATGCGCCGCCACCAACCACGATAACATCGTAATCGGTCTCTAAATTAGTTTCGAGTTTGGTTTTCATACAAAGTATTTTAACATAAAATTATAGTTTAGTCTATAAAACAAAAATCCGCCACAACGGCGGATTTTTGTCGCACTACTATGCGCGAGATACCTTTGTAGCTGATGGGCCTTTTTCGCCATCTACGATTTCAAAAGTAACGGCATCGCCGACTTTCAAATCTCCGTATGCAACACCTGAAAGCTCGTTTGCATGAAAGAAAAGGTCTTTGGACTCGCCTTCGCGAGAAATAAATCCAAAAGTCTTTCCATCTTGCATCAAAGTCTTGATTGTTCCTTGGTTCATGTGATTTTTATGATTATTGGGGGAGAAACTTCGACGATGTTTCCGTATCTAAATACGGGTCTCATTCTACCCTAGATGCTCTTTTTGTCCTAATAAAACAAAAATCCAGACTCGATCTGGATTTTTGTAAAAAAACTATTTTTTCGCCTTTTTCGGCTTCTTTGTTTCTTTTCTATGACTATTGTTTCCTTTTGCCATAAAATTTAAAATTACGAAAGGTGTTTTGAAACGAGCTTTGTCATTTCAAACATGTCTACGCGCGCTTTGCCACCGAATACTTCCTTTAGCTTTGCGTCGGCATCGATATTGCGCTTTGCCTTTGGGTCTTGAAGATTATTCTTCTTTATATATACCCAAAGAGCCTTCACTACTTCGGAGCGAGGCATTGGGCCCTTTCCGACTACTGCTTCGAGCTCTGGACTCAAAGTCATTGGTTTCATAAATGCAGATGTTTTTTCCGCCATATAATTTAGTTATGTTACTTTATAATAAAATGCGATTTGCCCATTATACCACAGAGATGCCCTGTGGTGCTAGCAGGGCGCTAATAAAACACCCGGGCCAGCTTTAGCTCGTCGTATGAATAAACGCCTTTTAGGTGCGAAAACACAGGAGCCAGCGCGATAGTGCCCTTTTTATCAAAGGCTTTGTTTATGATCGGCAAAGAGAGCTTGAGCCGAGGGTCGCATAGATTGAGCGCTGATTCTTTTGAAAACGAGCCATTTTTTACCAAATAATCCACATGGTCGATAATGGTGCCGATGTTTAGATCGCGCTCCTTGGCGATGCCTGAAATAGTAAAGCCCGCTTCTAAAAGAGCCAAGGTTTTTTCTTGGGTGGATATTTTTTTACCGGGTTTAACATTTTTCACCGGCACTAAATTACCCCCGCAAGCGCGGATAAAATTGGCATGCATATTTTTCAATTCATTTTCTTCAAGAGCTCTGAACGAATGCATGGCTTTGTCGGAAACTTGGCGAAAATGCGCGTCGACCGAGGCTACCTCGGGATGCACTTGCAGAGATTTTTGATTTAAGCCAAAAAGATGTATGCCCGAGAGAGTGCGCACGCGAGAGAGCGCCACATAGCCCTGCCCATATTCGAATACGTCCGAGAGGTCCATGACGGCGGAGTCGAGCGACATGCCTTGGCTCTTGTGCACGGTGATCGCCCAGGCCAAGCGAAGAGGTATTTGGGTGATGCGCGCGCGGATTTTGCCGTCCTCCTCGACGACCCACTCCATAGGTTCGATAGTGAGGGTGCGACCGTCGCGAGTTTGGATGATCGGATAATCAGTTCCCTTTTGAAAATCGACAACCCTGCCCAATGTGCCGTTTACAAACCCAGCATTCATATTGTTTTTAGTACACATGACCACGCTATCTTTTTTTAAAACCAAAACTTCCGGCGAAAGGCATCCTTTTTTTAAAGCTTCCACCATCGAAACTTTACCCTGTGATTGCATCTCGTATTCATAATCCAAGCCAACAATTTTTTTTAAAGATTCGTCGTTGAGCGCATCGACAGAAACATTTTTGGTAAACAAACGCGTGATACCTTCGGGACTAGCCTCTTTTGTAGTGATACGCGACTGCAGTTTTTCAAAATGCATTTCTTCTACTTCGTTTCGGCGGATGGCCGAGAGCACTGCGAGTAAATCGCCGTCCTCCTGGCGGTGTTGCTCGGTGATATAGCAGGTGATTAAAGACAAAGATTTCCAAGCTGGGCTTTCATACGCAAATTCGGAATTGGAACCGTAGCTTGAAATCGGCGGGAGCTGGAAAAAGTCGCCGACGAGCACTACTTGGAGCCCGCCAAATGCGCTGTCGTTGTTCCTTATCGCACGGCAAACCTGATCTACCATTTGCAAAGTGCCGGCGCCAAGCATAGAAATTTCATCGATTATCAAAACCGTCGCGCGAGATATTTTTTTTACCAAATATTCTTTACTGCTCATCGCGTCCAAATCGTAATCGCTCAAATGATTTTTTATGCCGATACCGGCCCAAGAATGAATGGTCTGCCCGTGAATATGCGTGGCGGCAATACCCGAGGATGCTGTGATAGAGGGCTCGATGCCGTGAGCGCGCAAATAGGCCACATATTCGCGAATAGTGTGCGTTTTCCCCGCCCCCGGCTCGCCCGTGAGGAATACATTCGCTCCGGTCTTCAATATGTCCAATGCCTCATTTTGCGTCATGTGAGGAGTATTATAGCATCCCTAAAAAGTAGGTTTAAAAACTAAACAAATGATGCACGGACCTTCCTAATTCAATCCAAAAAGTTACTAAAATTAGGACAGGTAGAAGAAAAATATTAAGTATATACATATATTTTATATTCAACGATATTTTAAGAAATTTTGCCATAAAAAAACTTATTACGGGAACAAAAATAAAAATATATGGAATTACTAGTTCTAAAATGGGATTCTTTTTTAGGTAGAAAGAATCTTCTGGTATTAAAAATATTGCGCCATAAAAAATAAACCAAAAAACAACATAAGATAGAAAAACTAAGATTATTTTTCCCCACCATGTAGATTTGAAATTCATATTATTATTTTAGCAAAAATTTCCTATATAGAATAATCGCCCAACCGATTATACCGACAGACACCACTATCGTTATGGCTTTTATCGGGATACCAGCACTTCCAGCGTTGGCTGATAATGTATTTGTGGTCGGGTTTTGTTCTGTTATTTTTGGTTGAGTGGGTTTTGGGGTTGGAGGGTTGAATGCGATATTTTTTAATACTGGGCTCGGAATCAAATTAATCAAACCTCCTTTATCCCCCTTGTCATGGGGAATAAATGCAACAGTATCTAGGCTTTGTGGAAAAATAATAGCTGCATGTCCTCCTCCGCCTGAAGAAGGTGGGTTTGAGGGTGGTGTAGGCATATCTACACTTTTTATAGCCTCGATATTGCCGGCATTGTCGGTGGAAAAATAATATACTGTGCCAGCAGTGGAAAATGATTTTGTGTATAAATTCCAATTTGTATTATCAGTAGAATATTCTGTTTTTAATACGCCAGAATTATCGTCTGTAGAATCTAGCGCTAGTGTTTGCCCGGATGTGGTCACACTTGTTTGCGGAGGAATCGTGTCGAGCGATTGCGCCCCGGAAAGACTAGAGCTTGGCATCAAGGTTTTCTCAAACACGCTGTCCCCATCCTCATCGATTTTTATTTCATAATTTTGCGAGCCACTTGTAATATCTATTTCTGCATTTGCATTCAAAGTATCGAGCGGTACTTCATTCCAATAATACTCGGCTGTCTTTGTGTCGTCACTGGCGATTTCTTCCACATAAAAATCGTATGCGCCGGTATCGGTAGCACGAGTGACCACCCTATAATCCGCGCCCTCCGGCAAGAAAGCATACTTCACACCCTCTATTTCATCATAAGACACCCCATCTATGCCGTATTCAATATCGCCATTTATATCAAACCCTGTATGGTAATTTTGGCTATCATAAATATCAAGCGACACTGGGCTGTGCGCACTGACGACTTTGCCTGAAACAAAACATGGGTTTATACTCGTGCTTATATTTGAAAAAGTTGGAATACTGTCGCCAGAGAGAATAGCCAGCACTGTATCGGGCACACCTGTGCCCGACGGCAGAGAACCGTGGCTAAAACCTTTTACATAATATTTTTCACCATAATTCACGACAGACGAAAGCAAAGGCACAGTGTCGTCGCCATTTGTGTAGCTCAATTTGTAATCGTCTTTTATCGAAACTCCATTTGAAGTAGTACTTTTTTCTTTTGTAGCCGTAATTTTACCGATAGTTTCTCTACCACAGCCCGCAAAATTGTAAGTATTTACACCAGACAAATCTAAACTATCTATACTTCCGTGAAAATTGTCGGCGAGAGGAATCATGGATGAATTTCTACCTTGGTTGATCATAAATGTATTTGTGTCGTCATAATTTAAAAGATAGTTATTATTGCCAGATCCAGATAAATATTGAGTGACCAAATCTGTGACATATTTATTGCCATTTGTGTCTACATATTTTCTGCTTGGTAAAAGCTGGTATGTGGCCGGCATATTTTGAGAAATTATTTTTACTCTATTTGGATTTAGAAAATGAATTTTGCCAAAAAGATTTCCTCCCATATCATCTCCATACATTAGAGCTTTAAATGCTTTCGGCGCACCCAAGTGTGGGGTACCGAGGAAAATTAATTGGTCTATACTATTTGCGCCATTGTCGGCAATATATTTCTTTGCCACCAACCCACCCATGCTGTGCGCGATGATGTCTACTTTCGTTTTACCAGTTTGGGCGAGTACTTGTTCTATTTTATTTTTTAATAAAAGTGCTGACTCAGAATTATCTTTACGCCAATCGTAAGGAAATACAAAAAGATCTGTACCCTCCATATATCCCCCTAATTCGAGTGTAGAAATCATGCCATCAAAAACATGATTATCTATAAAACCAACCATAGTATGACGAATAATATCACCGACAGTCATCGGGAAACTAGAATTTTCACTTCCGTCTAAATTCAAAGATAAATCATTCAAGAAACTATCAGGACCAGGGGTTAATATATCTATAATATTCGCCCAAATATTCCCAAAATCTCCGTAATTTTTATTTAGTTCCGAGCCCATTATCCCCGGAATCAAAATAACCGGATCTTTGGTTGGCGGAGGAGGCGGGGTTGGGTTGAATGGATCTTCGGTCAGAAAATTTGAATAAATAATATTGTCAGAAATAGCATCGCCAGTTCCACCAGGGTTGCTCGCATGCGTAGGCCCGCTAGCGCTTCCCCACCAATTGCCGGAGAAATCCAAGTCTGGCGCACTATCGACTTTTGCACCCATAGTATTGCCATGTATGCTGTTGCCAGAAATGTCTACTTGCTCATTTACGCTTGCATAAATACCTACATTGTTTTGTGTAATTTCACTATTTTTTATACGCATCAATTGCGCATCATTCAAGCTCTCTATTCCAGAAATAGTTTGATTTTTTATTAGCAAGTGATCAGCGTCTAGGCTCGACCCATCTGTGATTAGAATACCAATCTGTCCTGTATCAAAAGTAGAATGATCGATCACAAGGGGTATGCCTTGAAACATCTCTATCGCACTGCCATTTATGTTTGAAAAATTAACATAACTTAAATTTAGGGTCGCCGGATAGTGCCAACTAGAAAAAGCTGTGGCGTCCACATTGCTTATATTCGTGTGGTCCACATTCATCGCGCCCTGATTGGCAAACCAAGCATCTGCTCCATCAAAATCAGCATAGCTAATATTTGTGGTAGACAGAGATGCGGTAAAGAAATTTGTATTATTGAAATTGATCCTGCTTGATTCAGTGCCAAGCGCATTTAAAGTGCCTTCATTGTAAAAACCAGTAGAGAGAAATTCTACGCCCGGTAAAACAGTGAGTGTGACCCCAGGATGAATATGGACACCGGTATTTATAAAATCGTAAGGATTGTTTTCTGGACCTATCGTGGTATCTTCGGTGATTTGGCCGGTGGCGAGATCAGCAAATACCCTTGGATTTGAAAACAGAAAAAAGGAGAATAAAAATAAAAACAGGAAAATATATTTTTTCACACAAATAATTATACAGAAAAAATCCCCTCGATGGGGATTTTTTCTGTGAATTACTTTTATTTATTTTCCGGTGGCACATCGGTCGCCTCGGCGTCTTTTATTTCGGGTTCATTTGGGTTTGGCGCCTCGGTCGGAGGTACTCCGGCCTTTTGCATCGCTTCGCCGATCTTTTGCATTTCTACCGAGAGGGCTTCAGTGGCTGATTTTATGGCTGCCATATCGGTGCCTTCTTTGGCCGTGCGAAGCTCGGCCATTTTTGCTTCTACGCCAGATTTTATTTCTGGAGTAACCTTATCACCAAAATCTTTCAAAGATTTCTCGGCGGTAAAGAGCATCATCTCGGCCGTGTTCTTTGCATCGGCATTTTCTTTTTTAATTTTGTCTTCATCGGCATGAGCTTCAGCATCGGCTTGCATGCGTTTTATATCTTCATCTTTCAAACCACCAGAAGCTTCGATGCGAATGCTCTGTGCTTTACCAGATGCTTTATCTTTTGCGGTGACATTTAAAATACCATTGGCATCGACATCAAAAGTCACCTCCACTTGTGGTATACCGCGCGGAGCTGGAGGAATACCATCCAAGATAAATCGTCCGAGCGATTTATTGTCCGAGGCCATTGGGCGCTCGCCTTGAGTGATGTGGATTTCCACGCTGGTTTGATTGTCGGCTGCGGTAGAAAATACTTGTGATTTAGAAGATGGAATAGTTGTGTTTCTATCTATGAGTTTTGTGGCTACTCCGCCGAGCGTTTCAATACCGAGTGAAAGCGGAATGACATCAAGAAGCAAGACATCGCGCACTTCTCCGCGAAGCACACCGCCTTGCACGGCTGCCCCTAGGGCGACGACTTCGTCCGGGTTGATAGAGAGGTTTGGCGCTTTGCCACCGAAAAGTTTCTTCACTTCCTCCACGATTTTTGGCATGCGAGTTTGTCCACCGACCATGATGATTTCATTTATCTCACCCATTTTAAATGGCGAGGCCTCGAGCGCGCGACGAGTGATCTCGATAGAACGAGATACAAATTCATCGGCGATGGACTCTAACTGCGCGCGAGTCATTTTAATCAAAAGGTGTTGCGGGCCGGCGGCAGTAGAAGTGATGAATGGAATATTTATTTCAGTTTCAACGGCGGTAGAGAGTTCAATCTTGGCCTTTTCCGCTGCTTCGTCTAAACGCTGAAGAGCGAGCATGTCACCACGCACATCCACGCCGGACTGCTTCTTGAATTCATCAGCAATCCAACCGATTATTTTGTGGTCGATATCGCGACCGCCCATGTGGCTGTCGCCATCGGTAGATTTTACTTCTATCACATCATCGCCCACTTCGAGTACGGACACGTCGAAGGTGCCTCCACCAAAGTCGTACACCACTATCTTTTCATTTTTCTTTGAATTAAATCCATACGCGAGCGCGGCAGCAGTTGGTTCGTTGATGATGCGCTTCACATCGAGTCCGGCGATCGCTCCCGCGTCCTTCGTCGCCTTTCTCTGCGCATCGTTGAAATATGCCGGCACGGTGATGACGGCTTCGGTAATCTTTTCGCCGAGCTTGGCTTCCACATCGGCCTTGATCTTGCCGAGTATCATCGCGGAAATCTCTTCCGGTCGCTTCCATTCATTTCCGATTTTCACTTCCACTCCGCCGTCCGCGCCCTTCTGAATCTTGAACGACATCGTCTTCATATCCTTCTGCACTTCCGGATCGTCGAACTTGTGCCCCATGAAGCGCTTGATACCGTAAATCGTATTCTCCGGATTCGTCACGCCTTGGCGCTTGGCAAGAAGCCCCACCAATCGGTCGCCATTTTTCGCCACGGCAACGATCGACGGCGTCGTCCGCGCCCCCTCGATATTCTCGATAATCTTCGGCTGTCC
>CALRBJ010000003.1:23433-39001 GCA_943354205.1 Candidatus Nomurabacteria bacterium | reverse complement strand
TATTATACACAATCGGTCAAGTATGTTATATTCTGATTATGAAAAGACTTTCTATTTTTATTTTTCTTATCGCTGTTTCTATCGTTAGGCCAGACCTAGCGCAGGCTTCTGTGGTGCAAAATGTTCCCATCTTGGTCTGGCATTCGATAGCGCAAAAGCCCGTGAAAAAAGAGGGTAGTATGGTTTTGCATTATCGCGTATCGCCGGGTACTTTTGAAATGCAGATGAAATATTTGAAAGATCGCGGATATCACCCGATCACCTTGGATGCTTTGGCAAAGAGCTTGCAAGCTGGGACTGCTCTTCCAGAAAAATCGGTCGTGCTCACTTTCGATGACGGCTGGAAAAATCAATATCAAAATGCTGTGCCGGTTTTGGAAAAATACGGCTATACTGCGACCTTTGCCATAGAAAGTCGAGTCCACAATGGTCCGTATATGACCTGGGATGAAGTGAAAAGTTTGCATACTAAGGGTTTCGAAATCGCTTCGCATTCTGGAACACACCCATTTCTAACAAAACTAACTGAAGAAAAACTAAATACTGAAATAGTTGAGAGCAAGAAAATGCTCGAAGAGCACATCGGTGCTCCGGTTACGACCTTTGTCTACCCATACTACGCGCACAACCCAAAAATCATGAACACAGTAAAAAATGCCGGCTATTCTGGCGCGCGCGCCGGCTGGGGCAAATTTAAAAACGATTCCGGACACCTATACGAGCTCGTATCCCAAGAAGCAGTAAACAATCCAAATCCATTTTCAAGCAAACGAATAGCGGAGTAGGGTATTAGCCATTAAAAATTTCACCTAAGAGTTTGGACCATTTTTCATTGCCGTAGTGTACGATGAGGAATGAAGGCAAAAATACAATAGAGAGGGGTATGAAGACGACGATTTTCCAGAATTTTTCCATATGATATAATCTAGCTCATGAAAACAAAAAACGCAATAATCACATTGTTGATAATAGTGCTTGCAGTAGTATTGCTATTTATATTTTTGAAACCAAAGAGCATAATTACAAATAATAATCACACACTTATGACAAAAACACTCGACGACGGACTAAAAATAGAAACATTAAAAGAGGGCACAGGCGCAGAAGTAAAAAATGGCGACTACGCAGTGGTAAATTATACCGGCATGCTCGAGAACGGTTCCGTTTTCGATTCAAATGTAGATCCAAAATTCAACCACATGCAACCATTTGGTTTTGATCTGGGGTCTGGGATGGTCATAAAAGGCTGGGACGAAGGCGTGCTCGGCATGAAGGTGGGCGAAAAAAGAAAACTAACTATTCCGCCAGCTATCGGCTATGGAGTATATGGTCACCCGCCAGTGATTCCCGCAAATGCTACTCTCATATTCGAAGTAGAGCTCACTGGAATAAAATAATATGAAATTTCTTAGATACATAATCATAATTTTAGTTTTAACCGGCGCGGGTTTTGGTATCTACAAAATAATCACTGCGCCAAAACTAGTAGAAGGTGAAATCGCTGCAAAGAACGGCTTGCATTGGCATGCGCATGTATCTATCTTGATCGATGGCAAAGAAGAATCTATTCCAGCTGATATCGGGGTCACTGGCGACATGGGGGCTGGGGGTGACCCGATGGAGCTCCATACGCACGACACCTCTGGCATAGTGCATGCCGAGTTTTCAGGCCTAGTATCCAAAGACCAGCTTCGCATCGGCAAACTGTTCCAAGCTTGGGGCAAGGATTTTTCGAAAGATTCTGTACTAGGTCACAAAGCCGAAAATGGGCACACCATCAGCATGACAGTAAACGGTATTCAAAATACCGACTTTGAGAATTATGAAATCACAAATGTCGGCACTTTCGATGCCGGAGGGCTCGGCAAGGTGGACGAGATCGTGATCACTTATAAATAATTTTGTAATTTCTGCGCCGATTGCGCGTCACTAAAAATATGAACAATGAAAAACTAGATCAGTATTTAAACAAGAAAGTTTTACTAGCTCTCTCGATCGTCTTTGTCGGCATACTCTGTGTGTATTTTGTGGCAAAAGCATCGAATGAAATAAAATTTGGAGGCAGGGTGGGCGTCGCTCCAAACACCATATCTTTCGACGGCATGGGCGAGATCTCTGCTATTCCCGACATAGCAACCATATCTTTCACCGTACGCAAAGATGCTCCGGTAGTGGCCGATGCGCAGACTTTTGTCTCTACAAAAATATCTGCCACACTGAAAATGCTTAAAGCAAACGGCATCGCAGACAAAGACATAAAGACCGATTCTTATATTTCTAATCCAAAGTATGATTACGAAGTGCAAATGGGCGCGCCTACCAGCATGCCTTGTAGCCAAGATTACTGCCCGCCATTTGTTCGCAAGCAAACTATTTCCGGATATGAAGTATCGCAAACCATCGAAGTAAAAATCCGCGACACCGCTAAAGTCGGCGCCATTGAAAAAGGCTTGGCCGATCTCGGCATCACCGAGTCATACGGTCCGAATTTTACCGTGGACAATGCTGATCTACTCAAGGACCAAGCCCGCGCCAAAGCGATAGCTAATGCCAAAAAGAAAGCGACAGAGCTCGAAAGGGAATTGCACATACATTTAGGACGCATCGTAAACTTTTCTGAAAATAATTATGGTGGTGGGCCGATCATGTATGCCAAGGGCATGGAGGCTGACACCGTGGGCACTCCTCCTGTCCCCAATCTTCCAACCGGTGAAAACAAAATCACCTCAAATGTGATAATTACTTACGAGATACGGTAGTTGACTTTATAATAATAAGAGAGTACTATAAACGGGTTGATGCCCGCGAGGGCATTTAAAAATGCCTAAAAATCCTTTATAATTAAGCTACAATTTTATGTTTTCAAAAATCACAAATTATTTTAAAGACACTCGCGCCGAATTAAAGCATGTCGTTTGGCCGAGCAGAAAAGAAACCATTTACTATACTGTTTTAGTTTTGGTCATATCTGTCTTGCTCGCTTACTATTCTGGCTTTTTCGATTTTGTCTTCTCAAAAATATTGTTAAAAATTTTGCCAAACTAATTATTTAAATATATGTCAAAACAAGAACTAAAAGGAGAGCGAAATTGGTACGCGATACACACTTACTCTGGCTACGAGGCTGCCGTGCTTCGCAATTTGAAACAGCGCATCGATAGCTTGGGTATGAACGATAAAATTTTCAATGTCATCGTTCCTGTCGAGAAAAAAATAAAAATCAAAGCTGGCAAGCGCACTGAAGTGGAAGAAAAAATTTATCCGGGCTATGTGCTGGTGGACATGATCGTCACCGACGACAGCTGGTATGTGGTGCGCAATACTCCGCGCGTCACCGGATTCGTGGGCGCGGGGGTGAACCCAGTTCCCCTCGACAAAGCGGAAGTCGAGAGCCTCTTTGCTCGCATGGATACCGATGTTGCCAAGCACAATATCGATTTGGCGCTAGGCGAGCTCGTCATCATAAACGACGGCCCGTTCAAGGATCTCGAAGGCAAGGTTTCAGAAGTCGACGAATCGCGAGGCAAGGTAAAAGTGCTCGTCTCGATGTTTGGCCGAGAAACTCCAGTAGAGCTCGATTTTCTCCAGGTAAAGAAAATGTAGCTCTTTATTCAGCTTTACTTTTGGCAAATTTCTGGTAGACTACTCTCACTGTTACGTTACTGCTTCAACAATTAACTAAACATATTATTTTATGGCAAAGAAAATTTTAAAGAAAATAAAACTCCAAGTGCCGGGCGGCAAGGCTACTCCTGCTCCACCGCTTGGTCCTACTCTCGGTCAGGCTGGTGTAAACATCGGCGACTTCGTCACCAAGTTCAACGCAGCTACTCAAAAGCAAATGGGCGAAACAGTTTCTGTGCTCCTATCTGTGTATGAAGACCGCTCGTATGACTTTATATTGAAAACTCCTCCAGTCACCGGCCTCATCTTGAAAGCCGCTGGCGTGGAAAAGGGTTCCGGCAAGCCAAACAGCTCGAAAGCTGGAAAAATCACCAAAGCCCAAGTACAAGAAATCGCGGAAAAGAAAATGCCCGATTTGAATGCCAAAGATTTAGCCGGCGCTATGAAAATAGTGGAAGGCTCAGCCCGATCTATGGGAATTGAAATTAAGTAAACAAAAAAATCTCCTTTGGAGATTTTTTTGTTAGAATAACAAAATGCAACTCAAAATAAAAAAATTAAATCCGCTGGCGCAGATTCCTACGTATGCGCACCTGGGCGATGCTGGTTTCGACGTGCGGGCAATAGAAAACACAGTTATAAAACCTGGTGAGCGAAAGGGGATACCGACTGGGCTTGCCTTGGAAATTCCCGAAGGCCATGTGGGTTTGGTTTGGGACAAAAGCGGGCTGGCGCTCAAGAATGGCATTACAAACTTTGCGGGAGTGATAGATGCCGGCTACCGAGGGGAATGGAGTGTAGTTTTATACAACGCAGGCGCGGAAGATTTTGTCATAAACGCGGGTGATAAACTGGCCCAAATGCTTATTCAAAAAATAGAACGAGTGGAAATAGTGGAAGCCACGGAGCTCTCCGATACCGCCCGCGCTGACGGTGGTTTTGGCAGCACGGGAAAATAATTCTACTAACTTTACAGCTGTAAACTTGGTAGAAATTATGAAGAATTTGACAATCTTTCCCCTTTGGCTATACTTCGGATAAGTTCACATTTAAAATTTTTTAATCATGTTACTTCAAAACAAAATAAACCAAATTATCGCTGAGCATTTTGGCGATTACAAACTTCAAGGTGAGATTCCCGATGCTCGACCACTCGTTCCTATCATTGTAAGCAAGGACAAATACCTCGATGAAAGAGACACCGTTGTATTTATCTACAACGAAATCAAGGAAACCTTTTTTGTTGTTTTTCGCTCGATGCTTCCGACCACTTTCAAGCATATAGACCAAAAGTTGGAGATGCTTTATCTTGAAATGGGAGGAAATCTGCACATAGGCTGGTTTGAAAAGCACAGCGAAAAAGACTGCCGGTGGACACAAAGAAGACAAGCATTTTGCGGGCACATAAAAAATATCATTCCTTCATCAAATGGAAACTATTTTTTTGCAAACTGTTCAGATGAAGCTTGCTTGTTTGAGACCTCGTCTGATGATGCAAGTGCCCATGGCTGGCCGATAGGTTTTCATGGCGCTCCATTCAGCTCTTCATCATCGAAGAAAATAAAGGTGATTGAAGATTTGGACACAGACCAGCTCATGCTTGCAATTATCGGCGACATACCAGAGAGCACTGGCCAGGCTGAAACACACTTCATCCAATTTTTTTCCTTTTTAGGAAAAAGACATGGAGGATTGAAATTTTGTTTTTCAATGGTTTGTCCAAAATCACTAAAACTAACTGCGAACGATTTTAAAAATATTGTTTGTTCACTTGGTTCAACTGATGCTGAGATGGAGGTTGGTGCCCAAATTAAAATAAAAGATAAATTTTGGGCTATGGCCAAATGATGAAATGTAAAAAATTTCACCCCCCACATTTGTATGTGGGGTTTTTTATTTTAGCCTCGAAATGCTACACTTTTTTCATATGCAGGAAGAGATCAGACACTATATACAGCAAGCTTTGAAAAGTCTCGGTTTGCCCGAGACGGCTTTTTCGGTAGAACATCCGGAAGATTTTTCGCATGGCGATTATTCTACGAATGTGGCTTTGGTGTGTGCAAAAAACGCCAAGGCTAATCCAAAAGAATTGGCAGAGAAAATAATGGCGGAGTTAAAGAATTTACTTCCCCCTGACAAGGGGGACAGAGAGGGTTTGATTCAAAAAATAGAAATCGCTGGTCCCGGCTTTATAAATTTTTATCTAGATAAAAATTATTTTTCCGGGATGGTTGAAAAAATAAATACTGATCCGGAAAATTGGGCAAAGAATACAATGCTTGCTGGAAAAAAGGTAATGGTAGAGCATAGCCAGCCAAACCCATTCAAGCCTTTTCATATCGGGCACTTGATGAGCAATTCTATCGGCGAGAGCATTTCTCGGTTGGTAGAATTTTCAGGCGCAAAAACCATTCGCGCCAACTATCAGGGTGATGTTGGCCCCCATGTGGCCAAAGCGATTTTTGGCATGTACAAAGCCGGTCCTCCGGCCGACGAGTCGGCAAGTCCGGAAATCTTGGCTGAATATATCGGTAAATGTTATGCAGAGGGGAGCGATTTGTACGAGACAGACCCGACGGCAAAAGCAGAGATAGACGCGCTCAATAAAAAAATATACGACAGAAGCGATGCGGAGATAAACAAAATTTATGATTGGGGCAGAGGGGTCACGCTCGAGGCTTTTGAAACTCTCTACAAAAAGCTTGGCACTAAATTCGATTATTATTTCTTCGAATCAGATACCGCGCTGGTTGGCCAGAAAATAGTGCGCGAAAATACGCCGGCGATTTTTGAAGAATCCGAAGGCGCGGTGGTTTTCCATGCCGAAGCGCATGACCCAAAACTGCATACCAGAGTTTTTATCACAAAGAATAATTTGCCCACATATGAAGGCAAGGAACTTGGCCTTACCAAAATAAAATTTGAAAAAGAAAACCCCGATTTATCTATTACCACTACTGCCGTAGAGCAAATGGATTATATGAGGGTGGTGTACAAAGCCATCTCGCTCCTCTGGCCTGAAATATATCCTAGGATCAAGCATGTCACCCACGGCATGATGCGCTTTGCCGAAGGAAAAATGAGCTCGAGAAAAGGCAATATCATAACCGGCGAGTCTCTTCTAAAAGATGCGCAAGCGGCGGTGCTCGAAAAAATGAAAGACCGTGAAATGAGCGACGAAGAAAAAAATAAAATTTCTGAAATGATCGGAGTGTCGGCCATAAAATATTCTATACTCCGCTCCTCACTTGGCTCCGATATTATTTACGACTTCGATAGGTCTATTTCCTTTGAGGGCGATTCTGGTCCGTATCTGCAATACACCGCGGTGCGCGCAAATGCAGTATTAGAAAAATTTAAAAGAATGCAAGTTAACGAATTTGAGAAAAACAAAGAACAAAACATAAATCAAGATATCTCTGTTTTGGAGAAGTTACTTCCCAGATTTGAAGAAATTACTCAAAGAGCTGCAACAGAATATCAGCCTAATTATATTGTGACATATCTCACGGAAATTGCTTCGGCATTTAATAGTTTTTACGCTAATAATCAAATAGTAAATCCAGATGATATAAAGGCATCAGTATATAGAATAAAAATTACTCAAGCTTTCTATAATGTCATGAAAACTGGTCTCGGCCTCCTCGCTATTCAAGTACCTGAAAAAATGTAATGAAAACATTTGAGGAAAAAGTTTTGGCCGTTGTAAAGAAAATCCCAAAAGGAAAGGTTTTAACCTACAAACAAGTGGCGGAAAAAGCGGGAAGCGTAAATGCTTCGCGCGCGGTGGGTTCAATACTGAAGAAAAATTATCGGCCGGAGATTCCTTGCCACCGAGTGATTCGCTCCGATGGATTGGCCGGCGAATACAATCGCGGCCGTGCCGAAAAAATCCGCAAACTCCGCGCCGAAGGGGCGATAGCATAAATTTCTTGACGAAAAAGTTTTTTAGGAATAAGCTTTTAGGCAAAACGCATCGCCATGTCCCTTACCACAACCAAAGACCCACAAAAGTATCAAAACTTTTCAGAAGATTTTATTAAGTCCTTTGATGATTTTATCAGAGATAAATATGGTGAAAGAGAAATTACACCGACCTTGCCCAATTCTTTAGCAACGGTAGATCGAAACATTGCTGAGTTTGCCAAGATTGCCGACTTCTTGAAATCAAAAAGCAGGATTTTTAAAATCGAAATTTCTCACATTGTGGCGAGTAATTTTGATTTAGAGGATATTGTTTTTGAGCTCAAGGAGGATTTGTTTAATGAGGATCCGTATTTTATTTACGGAGACGACATTGCGGCTTTTGATTTTGGTACGCAAAAAGGAGTAATTCTTCCTAAAAAGTACGTGTGTATTGCGATTAGGATACCGGAAATTAATTTTACCCAAAGCAAACATAAGGAATTTTTGCTTGAAGCTAGGGCAAGGTACAAGCATACTCATGAACCTTCTGTGAAATGCACATGGATTTACATTCCGTTTTCTCTGATTTTGCAAATCAAATTTCAAGTCGCCAAGCCCAGATTTTAATGTCTGGGTTTTTTATTTTATCCTCGGTGTGGTAGTGTAGTGTTTACATATGGAAGACGCGGTTTTGGTAAAAAATCTGACAAAGAAATTCGGCAAGTTCACGGCAGTGGACGATATTTCCTTTTCCGTGCCACAGGGCTCGATATTCGCCTTTCTGGGCCCAAACGGCGCGGGCAAGACGACCACGATAAAAATCCTAACCACTCTTTTAGACAAAACCTCTGGCTCGGCCAGTGTTTGCGGGCACGATGTGGCGCATCATAAAAAAGTCGTCCGCAAATCTTTCGGTATCTGCTTTCAAGACCAAAGCCTCGACGACGATCTGACGGCATTTGAAAATATGGATTTTCATGGCGCGCTATATGGCTTGTCGAAAAGCGTCCGCCGAAAAAAGATGGACGAGCTCCTCGCTCTGGTCGATCTTTCAGACAGGAAAAAAGATTTGGTGCGAAATTATTCTGGTGGGATGAAGCGTCGTCTCGAGCTGGCGCGCTCGCTTCTGCACGAGCCCAAAATACTTTTCTTGGACGAGCCGACGCTCGGCCTCGACCCGCAGACCCGCAACCATATTTGGGATTATATAAAAAAGCTCTCTAGCGATCACGGTATGACCATATTCTTTACCACGCACTACATGGAGGAAGCTTCGCGTATGGCCGACCATATCGCCATCATCGACCACGGACGCATCATTGAGAATGGCACTCCGGATGATCTGATCGCTCGCTCCGGCGCAGAAAATCTGGAAGACGCATTCTTAAAACTCACCGGCGAGAGCATCCGCGACGATGGCGCCGGCGCGCTCGATGGTTTGCGACAAGGCATGAGGGTTTGGGCGGGGAAGAAGTAATCAATTATAAATTACGAATTACAAATTACGAATTAAAAATTTTCAAATGCAGGCCACATACATACTATGGTTGAGACAAATAATAAAATACTGGCGATCTAAACCGCGCATCTTCGCCTCGCTCGCCCAACCGCTTCTATTTCTAGTCGCCTTCGGCTATGGTTTTGGTCCGGTCTTTGCCAAAGGCGGGGGAGGTAGTTATATAAATTTCCTCGCGCCCGGCATCATCGGCATGGGCATCATCTTTTCCGCCATGTTTGCCGGCATCGAAGTCATCTGGGACAGGCAGTTTGGATTCTTGAAAGAGACACTCGTCGCGCCGGTGTCGCGGTTTTCTATTGCCCTCGGGCGTACTTTGGGCGGGGCGACGATCGCCACTTTCCAAGGCATCGTTGTATTTTTCTTGTCGATGCTTTTCGGTTTCAAGCCGAGCCATATTTCTTCACTCCCGCTTTTACTGGTGGCCATGTTTGCTATCGCCACGCTCTTTACCGCGCTCGGCACTGCCATCGCTGTGCGTATGCGCGACATGCAGGCTTTCCCGATCATTATGAATTTCATCATGATGCCTCTTTTCTTTCTCTCTGGCGCGCTATTTCCGCTCGAAGGCCTTTCCAAAGGCATGACAGCATTTATAAAATGGAATCCGCTTTCCTATGGCATCGATGCCATTCGTGGTCTCCTAAGCGGGGTGTATCATTTCAATCTGACCACCGATATTTGGACGATAGTGCTCGCGGCCGTGATCGCGCTCATCGTCGCCACCGAGCTTTTTTCGAAAATAGAAGCCTAATAAAAAATAACCCTTTTGTGCTAATATAGTTTTTATGGACTGGGAGAAAGAAATGGAAGCAAAAAACAAAATAAAGTCCGAAGCCGCTTTACGAGAAGAGCGGATTTTAGCCTTTTGGCAGAAAGAAAATATTTTTGAAAAAGCCTTGGCCAAGGATTCTCCAGCTGGTGAATTTGTCTTTTATGAAGGACCACCGACTGCAAATGGTCGGCCTGGTATTCACCACCTCGAAGCTCGTGCGTTCAAAGACGCTTTGCCTCGCTACAAAACCATGCGCGGATTCCATGTGGAGCGCAAAGCCGGCTGGGACACACACGGTTTGCCGGTAGAACTGCAAGTAGAAAAAGAATTGGGCTTTACTTCTAAAAAAGATATCGAGGATTACGGCATCGCGCTTTACAATAAGAAATGCAAAGAATCCGTCTGGCTTTACAAAAATGAATGGGAAGAGTTTACCGACCGCTTGGGTTTTTGGCTGGATAAAAAAAATCCATACATCACTTATAAAAATAACTACATCGAATCAGTTTGGAATATCGTTTCAAATGTAGAAGACCAAGGCTTGCTTTATAAAGACTACAAAGTGCTTCCGTGGTGCACGCGCTGCGGTACGGCCTTATCTTCGCACGAGCTCGGTCAGCCGGAAGCGTACAAAGATATAAAAGATATTTCAGTATTTGTGAAATTTAAATTGGTGGATGAGGCTGATACTTTTATTTTGGCTTGGACGACTACCCCGTGGACTCTGCCGGGCAATGTCGCCCTCGCAGTTGGCAAGGATATTGATTACGTAAAAATAAAAACAAAGATAGAAACACAGAATGAATTTTTAATCTTGGCTAAAGCCCGCCTCGCAATACTCACCACCGAATACGAAATAGTTTCTGAAATGAAAGGGAGCGATTTGGTCGGAAAAGCCTACGAACCGCTGTATCCTTTTACCGAAGAAAATATTTCCGATACTGAAAAACCAAAACTCGAAAATGCCTACAAGATATATCTAGCTGATTTTGTGACGACCGAGGATGGTACCGGGGTAGTGCACACCGCCGTCATGTACGGCGCCGACGACTTCGAACTCGGGACAAAATTGAACTTGCCAAAGCACCACATGGTGGGTCTCGACGGACTCTTTTTACCAAATACTGGATTTCTCTCGGGATTGTATGTGCGCGATGAAGCCACGGCGGTAGAAATCATCAAAGATTTGCACTCTCGAAACCTTTTATATAAAAAAGAAAAACATGAGCACTCATATCCGCACTGTTGGCGCTGTAAAACTCCGCTCCTCTACTACGCGCGCGATTCGTGGTATATCGCTATGTCAAAATTGCGCGACAAACTTGTTTCAGAAAATCAAAAAATAAACTGGGAACCGGCCTACATAAAAGACGGGCGCTTTGGCGAATGGTTGAATGACATAAAAGATTGGGCTATTTCGCGCGAGCGCTTTTGGGCCACGCCTCTGCCAGTGTGGGAGTGCGCGGAGTGCAAGAAAAGAATCGTAGTTAAAAGTATTGCCGATTTGAAATCTCGTACTAAAAAGTCGGGCAATACTTATATGGTCATGCGTCATGGCGAGGCCGAGCACAACCCTATGGATTTGGTTTCCTGCGACCCGACTTTGCCAAACAAGCTGACCGAAACTGGCGTACAGCAAGTGCTCAAAACTTCTCAAAACTTTCGACACAGTATGCCCGACCTAGTCATAGCATCGCCTTTTATGCGGACGCGTGAGACGGTAGAAATAATCGCCAAGGACAATGGCATCGCTGCCGAGAAAATTATTTACGATGAACGCTTGGGCGAATTCAATGTTGGCGCTGATTACAATGGCAAAAAGTGGAGTGATTACCACAAAGATTTTCCAGCGACCCCAGAAAATTTCGCGGTGCAAGCTCCGGGCGGGGAATCGCGCCAAGAGGTGAAAAATCGCGTGACCGAGCTTTTATACGAACTGGAACAAAAATATCAGAATAAAAAAATTCTGATCGTCACCCACGGCGCACCGATGTGGCTCCTTTTTGCTGGCGCTTCCGGCTTGGATGCCAAAGATTCACTCGATTTGGCGCGTAGCGATTATTCCTTTGTGGGCAATGGCGAAGTGCGAGAGCTCGAGTTTGCGCCACTACCGCACGATGAAAATTTTGAATTAGATTTGCACCGCCCATTTATCGATGAGGTGAAGTTTGATTGCGATTGCGGGGGCGATATGGTGCGGGTGAAAGAGGTGATGGATGTGTGGTTCGATTCCGGCGCCATGCCGTTTGCCCAAGCGCATTATCCATTCGAAGGAGAAAATATTTTATACCCAGCCGATTTTATTTCTGAAGGCGTGGACCAAACCCGCGGCTGGTTTTATACCATGCACGCTATCGCGACTTTGATGGGCAAAGGCATCGCGTATAAGAATGTCATCTGTTTGGGGCTGGTGATGGATGCTGAAGGTAAAAAGATGAGTAAATCGGTCGGTAACACGGTGGACCCATGGGTAGAAATGCAAAAATACGGCGCGGATACTTTGCGCTTGTGGATGTATTCGGTCAACCAGCCGGGCGACAGTAAAAATTATGATGAAAAAGTAGTGAAAGAATTGCAGGGCAAAGTATTTACGCTACTCGAGAACTGCTACAAATTTTATGAATTGTATGCAAATGAAACTCCAAATTTAAATGCGCGAGAAAGCAAGAATCCGCTAGATAAATGGATACTGACTTTGCTCGATAAAATGATACAAGAGGGCACAGAGTCGCTTGAAAAATACGACCTCTTTAAACCCACCCGCGCGCTTCGCGATTTTGTCAGCGATTTTTCTACTTGGTATATCCGCCGTTCGCGCGACCGATTCAAGGGTGAAGACGAAGAAGATAAAAATTATGCTTTGGCAACCACCAAACATGTATTCACCGAACTCTCCAAATTTATGGCGCCGTTCACCCCATTCTTTTCCGAAGAAATGTATTTGAAGGTTTCTGGCGGAAAAGAATCAGTGCATTTAGAAGACTGGCCTACTACCGATGAAGTAAATGCAAAAATAATTGAAGAAATGCAACTCGTGCGCGACTTGTGCACGGTTGGAAACGCGCTTCGCAAAAAAGCGGGCATCCCGGTGCGCCAACCACTTGCCACATTCTTCATCACCGAAGATTTGAGCGATGCATATAAGCAAATCATAAAAGACGAGCTCAATGTAAAAGGTGTAGAAAAAGGCCCAGTCATTATTTTTGACGAGCGCATTACTCCGGAACTTAAACGCGAAGGCGACTATCGCGAACTCCTCCGCGCCATCCAAGACATGCGTAAAGAAAAAGGCCTGACCCCGGCCGATGTTATTTCTCTTACACTCTCAAACATCTATAAAGAAACCGTCTCCGGTTTTGAAGACGACCTCAAAAAAACCGTCACCGCTTCCACTGTCGCATTTGCAGAAATGGAGGAGAAGATAAAGATTGAGTAATGAAATCCCTAAAATTTCAAACTGATTTGATGCATCAGATATTGGGAGGGGAGAAGACAAATACTCGCCGGCTTTTTGATGATAAGGATTTGAAAGTTGGGGATGAATTGGAATTAATTGAATCCGGCACAAATAAAGTTTTTGCTCATGCAATAATCACTGAATGTATTGAAAAGAAAATGGGCGAAGTTATGGAAAGCGAAATAGTTGGTTATTACGACTCCATCCCGGACATGTATAAAGTATTAGGAAACCATTATCCAGACAAAACTGTCGGCCCAGAGACTTTGATTAAATTTATTGAATTTAAGTTGAAATAGTTGCTATAATCCAAACATGAGAATAAAAAAGCTTGGACACTGCTGTTTTGTGGTTGATATTAAAGGGACGAGGATTATGACCGATCCTAGTAATTTTAATTATGGGGGAGATTCTGTATTAGAGAAAAATATTTCACTTATATTGTTTACCCATGAACATGCCGACCATTTACACCTAGATACCTTGAAAGAAATTTTAAAAAATAATGTAAATGCTGTTGTAATTTCCAATACCTCTGTGGGGAAACTCCTTTCTGAAGCCGGAATAAATTTTACAAAAGTAGAAGATGGGCAAAGTTTTGATTTTCAAGGAATTAGCATAAAAGGTTTTGGTGATAAGCATGCGCAAATTTATGAAGACTACGGTCAAGTGCAAAATACTGGGTATATGATAAATAATTTGTGTTATCCGGGAGATTCTTTCAATTTACCAAATACACAAGTAGATATTTTAGCTTTGCCGGTTTTAGGTCCTTGGATGAAGATGAAAGACGCTATTGATTATGCAAAAGAAGTTAAGCCCAAATTTTGTTTTCCTGTGCATGATGCGCCACTTAAACCATTTGCTACTTTTATTTACGGAATTCCAGAACACTTTTTATCAAAAGCTGGAATTTTGTTTAAAAAATTAGAAATTGGCGAGGAAAATGAATTTTAGATGCACCACATTTATCACACCGAAGCGTTTGTTTTGAGCAGTCGGAATTCGCGTGAGGCGGACAAGGTTTTTACTGTTTTTACAAAAGAGTTGGGTTTGGTACGCGCGAGTGCGACCTCTGTGCGCAAGATTTCTTCCAAATTGCGCTACGCGCTTCAAGATTTTTCGCTGGCGCGAATAGACCTGGTGCGGGGCAGGGAAACATGGCGGATAATTTCAGCCACCCCGATAAAATCTGTTATTTCAGCCACAAGTCCGACTTGTGGTGAGAGGATAAAAATAATCGGAAATATTTTTTCACTGATAAAAAGGCTTTCGCACGGTGAGGAAGCAAATGAATTTCTGTATGAAGATTTAAAACGGGGGATAGAAATGATTTCCACCCCGGCTTTGTCGGAGAGTGAATTAGAAAGCGTGGAGTCGGTTCTCGTTTTGCGAATTCTCCACCACTTGGGCTACTTTAGCCACAAACCGGAACTCTCGCTCCTCGTATCGGGAGAAATTTCCGAAAATCTACTTTCTATCGCTTCTACCGAGCGGGTAAAAATCGTGGCCGAAATAAACCAAGCCCTCCGCGAAAGCCAACTGTAAATGGGTAAATGGAAATATTTAAACATTTAAAAATCTGGTATAATTGCCTCTATGATAGACAGAGGTGAGACTGACAAACTCGAACAATTAAAAAGAAAGCTTTACGACAAAAACCCGAATTTAAAGCGAGCGAGCAGTAATCCTGGAGTGCTTCATCAAACACAAAGAAATGTTCCAAAAGGTTGGGATATAAAACCGCCTGTTCCTCACGATATAGAAAAAGACCTCTCGCCCTCTTTGGCTGAAAAGCCTAATCCTTTTTTAAATGTCATGCCAAAAATAAAGAAAACAAAATATGCCGGATCTTCTATTTACAAAAAGTTTTTTATTTTTTCTGTATGTTTTTTCGCACTCGCGCTTCTATTTGCCGGATTTAAATTCTTTACTGGGTCTGGATCAGTTTCTTCTGACAATGTCGTGGTGACGGTGCTCGGCAATACTTTTGTGGCGGGTGGGGACGAGCTTTCTTTACAAATAGAAATTGAAAATAAAAATTCTGTGGCGCTTGAATACAGCGACCTCATCATAGAGTATCCAAAGGGTTCTCTCGGCGTAGACAGTGGGGATTTTGATCGACAAAGAATCTCACTTGGCACTATCGCGCCCGGCAAATCTTCAAATCAAAATATAAAACTCACTCTCTATGGCGAACAAGGTTCTACAAAGGATATAAAAACCAGTGTGGAGTACAGAGTAAAAGGCTCGAATGCGATCTTTGTAAAAGAGACGCACTATCCAGTAA
>CALRBJ010000003.1:0-23423 GCA_943354205.1 Candidatus Nomurabacteria bacterium | reverse complement strand
AAGCTCCGCGCCACTCGCCCTATCGGTGGTCGGCCCGATCGAAACCAGCCCAAACCAAGAAGTGACTCTTTTAATAAAAACCACATTGAATGCTCCCCAATCGCTACAAGATATGCGTTTGTCGGTGGCTTATCCGCCCGGATTTCAGTATACGGATTCTAGCCCAAAGCCGAATCTTTCAAACAATGTCTGGAATCTGGGTGATTTAAAAACTGGTATAGAGCGTGATATCACTATAAAAGGCAAACTTTTGGGCATCGAAGGCGAGAGCAAATCTTTCCGTGTGTACGCTGGCACGATCGACCCCAAAGACGACACAAAACTCTCTGTGATTTACAATTCATTCCTGCAAACTATCGCGCTTAAAAAACCATTTCTCGAGGCAAAGCTTTCGGTGCTCGGCCAAGAAGGGCAGACGATCGCAGCTTCTTCCTCGGGCGACATAAATGCGACTATTTCTTACTCAAACAATTTGTCTACCCAAGTGGACAATGTAGAGATCCGCGCCACATTCTCTGGTTCGGCTTTTGACAAAAATAAAGTAATCGCTGGTGGAGGATTTTATGATTCAAATACAAACAGTTTGCTTTGGGACAAGAATACTTTGAGCTCACTCGCCACCCTAGAGCCATCGCAAAACGGCACAGTTTCATTTTCGATAAAATCTCTGCCTCTATATTCGGGCTCGCTTATTTCAGATCCGCAAATTGTCGTAAATATTTCTATCAAGGGCACACAGAGAGCTTTGGGCGGGGTGACCTCTTCGGTGGACAATACCGATCAAAAGATCATAAAAATAAATTCAGATTTCCATGTGGCAGGGCGGGCTTTGCACGGATCCGGATCTGTCGTAAATACTGGCCCTATGCCGCCCCAAGTAGGACACGAAACCACCTATACGGTAGTCTGGACACTTTCCAATTCTTCCAATAGTATCTCTGGAGCAGAAGCTCGAGCGACCATACCTTCGTATGTGCGCTATATCGGAAATGCGACAGGGGGCGAATCTGTGTCTTACAATCCTTCTACTCGAGAAATCGTTTGGAGCGCGGGGGCCGTGCCAAAAGGAGCGGGTCTGACCAGCGCTCCGCGCGAAGTTTCCTTCCAAATCGGGCTCACCCCATCTAGCTCCCAAGTCGGAAACAATGTAAAATTGATCGACGACACCACCGTGTCTGGGGTGGATTTGTTTACCGGAGCGACTCTTTCTGATAGGAAAAATCAGATATCGACTGATTTATACAATGATCCGACATTTACCACTGGTGGAGGAATAGTTGTGCCGTAAAATATTATGGAAAACAAAGAAAACAATTTAATGGAAAAAATAATCTCACTCGCCAAGCGTAGGGGATTTATTTTTCAAGGTTCGGAAATATACGGCGGGTTTTCCGGATTTTTCGACTATGCGCACTATGGCTTGGCTTTGCAAAACAACATAAAAAATTCTTGGTGGAAAAAGTTTGTGGATAGCCGTCGTGATATGTTTGGTATGAATTCCTCGATCATCTTAAATCCAAATGTTTGGAAAGCTTCGGGTCATGTAGCGGGATTTTCTGATCCGACCGAGGATGGCAAGCAATTCAATGTGATGTTTCGGACCGAAGTGGGCGCCGGAGAAGAAGCCACGCTTTCGTACTTGCGGCCCGAAACTGCGCAAGGTATGTTTGTAAATTTTAAAAACACCGTGGACGCTTTTCACCCAAAGCTTCCTTTCGGCATGGCCCAGATCGGCAAGGCATTTAGAAATGAAATCGCTCCGAGAGATTTTATCTTTCGCCAAAGAGAATTCGAGCAGATGGAAATAGAATATTTTGTGCGTCCGGATGATTGGGAAAAATATTTTGAATATTTCAGAGATGAAATGCTGGAATGGATGGAGTCTGTCGGACTCGATATGGGGAAAGTACATGAGCTTGAAGTTCCCGATGGCGACCGCGCACACTACTCCAAGCGCACGATAGATTTTGAATTTGACTATCCATTTGGGCGCAAAGAGCTTTTCGGTCTGGCCTATCGTGGCAGTTTTGATTTAAACAACCACAAACTTGAATACCAAGACGAAGAATCAGGCGAAAAAATAACTCCGCATGTCATAGAGCCGTCGTTTGGTGTGGACCGCGCGATTTTAGCTGTACTTCTTTCTGCTTACAACGAAGACGACCCAGAAAGACCGTTTTTGAAATTCAAGCCCTCCATCGCTCCGGTCATTTGCGCTGTTTCTCCACTTCTAAAAAACAAGCCGGAACTAGTGGAAAAAGCTGAAGAAGTTTTCGGCAAATTAAAAGCTGAATTCGGCCGAGTAGTCTGGGACGACAATGGCAATATCGGCAAGCGCTATCGTAGGCAGGATGAGATCGGTACACCTTGGTGCGTCGTGATAGACTTTGATACCTTGGGCGAGAAAGGGGACGAGCTGAAAGACACCGTGACAGTTCGCGATCGCGATACCGGAGAGCAAGAGAGACTCCACAAAGACAAACTTGTCGAGTACATAAAAGCAAAAATGTAGTTGACACAGTGTTGATATTTTTGTAATATATTTTTGGTTTAAGGGATAAAACTGTTCTTCTATGTAGCCATAGCTTGGACAGGCAGTCCTAGTACCGTTGCCCCTAAAAAGGCAGCGGTTTTTTCTTTCCAGTTTTCAAACTTTTCTGGTATGCTCACAATTATGAAACCAATAAAATCCAAATTAAAAAATGGCTTGCGGATCGTCACTATTCCCATGAAAAGTTCGCCCACCACAGCAGTTTTGATCATGGTCGCTACAGGGTCTAAATACGAAGAAAAAAAGATAAGCGGACTCTCCCACTTTTTAGAACACATGTGTTTCAAGGGAACAAAAAAAAGACCGACTGCGATGTCGATCTCTCACGAGCTAGATTCTATAGGAGCAGAATCGAATGCTTTTACCGGGCAAGAATTTACCGGATATTGGGCGAAAGCTGATGCCAAGCATTTCACAAAAATTTTCGATGTTATTTCCGACATTTATTTAAATTCAACTTTTCCAGAAGTAGAAATGCAAAAAGAAAAAGGTGTAATTATAGAGGAAATAAATATGTATGAGGACTTGCCAAACCAGCATGTACAAGAGCTTTTTATGAAGCTATTGTACGGTGACACTCCGGCTGGTCGCAGTATAGCTGGTACTAGAGAAAACATAAAAGCTATGCGACAGATTGATTTTATAAACTATAAAAAAGCACACTATGTGCCGAGCGCTACCGCTGTAGTGGTCGCCGGACCAGTGGATCATAAAAAAATAGTTTCTCTAGTCGAAAATACTTTTGGCAATTTAAAATCTACTAAAAAGACGGGCAAAGTTTCTGTGTATGAAAATCAAAAAATCCCTGCCACTATTTTGGAATATAAAAAAACTGACCAAGCTCACTTGGTTTTAGGTGTGAGGTCCTATGATATTTTCCACAAGGATGATGCGATACTTTCAGTCATGTCCTCTGTTTTAGCAGGAGGCATGAGCTCGAGGCTTTTTCAAAAACTTCGCGAAGAAATGGGTGTTTGCTACTATGTGCGAAGCGCAAATGACGCTTTTACTGATCATGGTTTTTTCAATGTTTCAGTCGGTTCTGATACTAAAAGAGTGGAGGAAGTCATGAAAGCTATTCTAAAAGAATTTTCTAGATTAAAAATTGAACTTGTGCCAGAAAATGAATTGGAAAAAGTAAAAGAATGGATGATTGGTCGCGCAAAGATGGGCTTTCTAGAAACGGCGGACTCCTCTGCTAATTTCTATGGCATGGAAGAAATTTTGAAAGGGAAAGTCGTTCCATTTTCAGAAATTGAGAAAAAAATTAGAAAAGTTAGCGCAAAAGATTTGAAGCGCGTGGCCCAAAACATCTTTAAAGAAAAAAACTTGAATTTGGCTATTATCGGGCCGTATAAAAACAAAGCTTCATTTCAAAAAATTCTTAAAATTGAATAGTTTGGCTCGTTCTATAGAAGTGCTATTATATAAACAATGAAAGAAGAAAAGAACATATTGGTAAATATCTCACTCCGCACTCTGGTCTACGGTCTTCTCCTCGGGCTTTTAGTGCTGGTGCTGTATTTACTGCGCGATTTGGTGCTGGTGCTTCTGACCTCTATAGTGATCGCTTCTTTTGTGAGCATCGCCACTCATCGTTTTAAAAAAGGTTCTATTTGGCGCACGCTCGCTGTGGTAGCGCTCTATGGTGTGTGCCTGGCCATACTGGCTGTCGTGTTCTATCTCTTTGTGCCTATACTCATCGTGGAAGTTTCCAACCTCTCCACACTTCTCGCCGACTATCTGCCAAAATCGAAATTTATAACGATTCTAAACAGCGATGCATTCTCTGGGGCAAAAGACCTGGTAAAAAATTTACCGCAGAATCTTTCCTTGGCAGACTTTGTAGCCAATTCTAAAGCGTTGGTCTCGTCTGTCTCTGGCGGATTTTTCGACACACTCACACTCATATTCGGCGGTGTGGTGAACTTTGTATTGATCATCGTCATTTCTTTCTATCTTTCCATGCAAGAAGAGGGGATCACAAATTTCTTGCGCATTGTGGTGCCACCTAAATACGAAGAATACGCTATCGGACTCTGGGAGCGTTCGCAGAAAAAAATCGCGCTCTGGATCCAGGGCCAGCTCTTGCTCGGCCTTTTGATCGGCGTGCTCATTTACCTAGGCCTTTCTATTTTCCAAGTAAAATATGCTCTGCTCTTGGCTATAATCGCAGCCATACTCGAACTTGTTCCTTTTGGCATGATACTCGCCACTGTGCCGGCCGTGGCCTTTGCCTACCTAGATTCTGGCGCTACCCAAGCTGCCATAATAGCCATCTACTACTTTATCGTTCAACAGTTTGAGGCCTATCTGATAGCGCCAAATGTGGTCAAAAGGGTCATTGGCATTTCGCCTTTGATGGTGATACTCTCGATACTAGTGGGGGCTAAATTGGCCGGATTTTGGGGTATTATTCTCGCTATTCCGGCGGCAGTGGTGCTCATGGAATTTCTATCCGACATAGAAAAGAAAAAAGTTCTCGCCCGCGCTGAAAAATAAAATGGAAAAGAAAAATTTTTATATAACTACGACCTTGCCGTATGTAAATGCCGACCTACACATCGGTCATGCACTTGAATTTGTGCGAGCAGATGCGATTGCTCGCTATAAAAAACTTTTAGGGAACGAAGTATTTTTTAACACGGGCACAGATGAACACGGAATAAAAATATTGAGAAAGGCCGAAGAATCGGGTCTTTCTGCGAAGGAGTATACCGACAAAGCTTTCATGCGTTTTCGAGAGCAGGTAGCCTCTTTCGGGATATCTGAAGATGCTCATTTTATTCGCACTACTGATCTTGCTCACGAGAAGGCTGCGCAAGAATTTTGGCTTCGTGTTGAAAAGAACGGATATATTTATAAAAAGAATTATCAAACCAAATATTGTGTTTCATGCGAACTAGAAAGAACAGATTCTGAACTTGTAAATGGCAAATGCCCAGAACATCCAAACCAAGAGATTGAAACCATAGAAGAAGAAAATTATTTCTTCAAGTTTTCCGAATTTCAAAAACCACTTCTTGATTTTTATGCTAAAAATCCAAATTTTGTAATTCCAAATTTTCGTTTCAATGAAGTTAAGGCTTTTGTGGAAAGAGGATTGCAAGATTTTTCAATTTCCCGACTTAAATCAAAAATGCCTTGGGGGATAGAAGTCCCCAATGATCCCGATCAGGTTATGTATGTTTGGTTTGATGCACTGACCAATTATATTTCTACTTTGGGCTGGCCAGATCAAAATGGAGATTTTGAAAAATTCTGGGTAAATGGAAATCCCACACAATATTGCGGCAAAGATAATACTCGCTTTCAGGCGATAATGTGGCAAGCTATGCTCATGGCGGCAGATGTGCCCAATTCGTACCAAATTGTGGTAAACGGCCACATCACCGCTGATGAAGGCGTTAAAATGTCTAAATCTTTAGGCAATGTGGTTGAGCCGAAAGAAATTTCTGAAAAATATGGATCCGATGTGCTTCGAATCTTTTTACTGAAAGAAATAAGCAGTTTTGAAGACAGCCCGTTTACGATGGAGAGATTCGAAAGAGCTTACAATGCAAACTTGGCCAATGGCTTGGGCAATTTAGCCTCGCGCATTTTAACCTTGTCAGAAAAGTATTTAGAAAAGTGCCCAGAGATTCCAGAAAATTCCATTTCACAAGAATTTTTTGACCATTTAGAAAAATTTGATATTCAAAAATCTGCCGACTATGTGTGGAGCGAGATCCAATCCTTGGACAAAATGATTCAAGAAACTGAACCGTTCAAGGTGATAAAGGTAGACACAGAAAAAGGGAAGTCTCTTATAACCGAAATGGTTATTAAACTCTACACCATCGCTCGCATGCTAAATCCTCTAATGCCAAAAACAAATATACTCCTAAAAGATCTCATCAAGCAAAACAAAAAACCAGAGAAACCGTTGTTTCAGAGGATTTAGTTTTTCTTGACAAAATTCTATAAAAGTGTATTATTGGAGGAAACCAATTGCACTATGCAAAGACCAGTTCGTCCTCACAAGAAAATAAATGAAAAGACTTCAGATTACAATGCGCGATATGCTAAAAATATCGAAAGATATATAAGGCGTTTGAAGCGTTTGAACGACAACATTCATTTTCGTATGCACCTTCTTTTTTTCGATGAAATAAATGATCGAGATCAAGAAATATCATACTGGGGAAAAGTCCTCAAAGAATTGCAGCCTGAAGAAGTTTCAAGCTCCACCGCCTGATTAAAACAAAGGCGGTTTTTTATTTGTTAAAAAATTGCTACAGTATACCCATGAATTTTAAATTTTTCGATATACATTCGCATTTGAATTTGGAACCGCTTTTGGGTGGCAAGGCGGAGGTTTTGGCGCGTATGCGCGAGAGGGGTATGGGCACTATAACCGTGGGCACTGATTTCCAAACTTCAAAATTGGCTGTACAAATAGCTGAAGAAAACGGAGAGTGTTTTGCCACAGTCGGCCTGCACCCGACCGACAATGCCACCGAGGATTTCGATATATCAAAGTATTTCGAGCTCGCTCAAAATCCAAAAGTCGTCGCCATCGGCGAATGTGGGCTGGACTACTTTAGAATTACGAATGATCAATTACGAATTACGAAAGAAAAACAAAAAGAATTGTTTGAAAAACATATTGAACTGGCAAAAAAAACCAACAAGCCTTTGATGATACACTCGCGCCCGAGCAAGGGGAGCATGGATGCATATGAAGATGTTTTAGAAATACTTAGCGGTTGGACCGCTAAGTTGGAAGTAAATTTTCATTTCTTTGTGGGCGATTTAACTATTGCGAAAAAAATAGTGGAAAAGGGTTGGACGATGAGCTTCGATGGGCCGATCACTTTTGCCCGCGATTATGATGAGGTGATAAAAAATGTTCCCATTGAAAATATTATGTGCGAGACCGATGCCCCCTTTGCCGCTCCGGCGCCTTTTCGAGGCCAAACCTGCGAGCCATATATGGTGGAAGAAGTCTATAAAAAAATAGCTGAATTAAAGGGCCTATCGACAGAAGAAGTCCAAGCCCAAATAGCCCAAAACATAAAAAGGGTCTTCGGGATCTAGCCCTTTTGACATAGAAACCCTTATTTGCTAGTATATGGCCTACATGGAACCAGTTGAAAATACAAACGAGGACGCAAAAACCACCCGGATTTACGAAGTCGGTTTTTTGTTTGTGCCTACTATCACTGAAGAAGCGCTCGCCACTGATGTGGGCGCTTTGAAAGACTCTATCGGGAAGCACGGCGTAGCCTTTATTTCTGAAGAATTCCCAAAGGCCATCGAGCTCGCCTACACTATGGACCGCACTATCGACCACAAGCGCCAAAAATACGACCGCGCGTATTTCGGCTGGGTAAAATTTGAGGCTGACCCAGAAATGCTCGAATCTATAAAGAAAACTCTCGAAGCCAATGACAAAATAATCCGCTTTCTTATCGTAAAAACAGTTCGTGAAAACACCCTCTCTCGACACACCTTTAGCCGACACAATGCAAATGGGAATACTGACGGCAAGCCAAAGACAGTTATCTCAAATGATGAAGGCAATACTCCTAGCGCAGAAGCAGCCCCAGCGACCGAAGCCGAGATAGATAAACAAATCGAGGCCTTGGTGGTAGAATAAACCTATGTATTTAAACAAAGCCATCGTCATAGGAAACCTCACTCGCGATCCAGAGCTTCGCGCTCTGCCTGCGGGCATAAAGGTCTGCTCATTTTCAGTAGCTACTAATCGTGTTTGGAAAGATGCGAGCGGTGCGAAAAAGGAGCAGAGCGACTTTCACAATATCGTCGTCTTTGGCCGACAAGCCGAAAATGTGGCCCAGTATATGAAAAAGGGTTCACAAGTATTGGTAGAAGGCCGCATGCAAACTCGTAGCTGGGAAAAGGATGGCGAGAAAAAGTATCGCACCGAGATAGTGGCCGACCGAGTGCAATTCGGTTCCAAACCTGCCGGCTCTGGCTCTCCTTATGAAAAGTCTTCCGCTTCCGCTCCTGGCGCAGTCAAGGAAGAAGTGGATACAATAGAGTATCCGGATGAAAATATAAACTTAGAAGATATACCGTTTTAATAAATTACGAATTATCAATTACGAATTACGAATAAAAAAATGAAACAAGATTATTTTGCAGCAAACAATATAAAATATGTGGACTACAAAGATGTGGAGCTTTTGAAAAAGTTTCTCAATCAAAACGCCCGCATGATCGCTCGCAAGCGCACTGGTGTATCCGCCAAGAGCCAGCGCTCCCTCTCCGAAGCAGTCAAACGCGCTCGCTTTATGGGCCTCCTACCTTTCGTGGCTAAATAACCTCATCCCCGTCGCGCTCTGATGCGCGTCGCCCTTCTCATTGAAGACATAAAGGAGAAGGAAAAATAAAAAGCCCCTATTCGTAGGGGCTAATTCGCAAGTATTCTTGCTTTTTGAAATTCAAGTTCCAAGTAAGGGATAGATGGGTCGCCATCTTCTCTGATGGCGTGGTGTATCGATCCTCTGCTGGTTATTTTGTAAATTTGTTTGTTGAAAAAACGAAATGCGTCGGGAGTAGAAATAATATATAAGTATTCCGTACTCTGTGTGATTAGTCGCACTTCAAATTTTTCTGAAAATTCACAAAATTGATTTGCTGAATGCACCGATGGAGCCAAGATTCTGGTCCGTAAGGTTTGAAAAGAAAGCATACTTAGACGAACTCTTTCTCTTAAATCTCGGTAAAAATTTTCAGTGGATAGAATTAAGTTTGTATTCCCAGCCAAGAAAATCATATTCGCATTTAGCAAGTCGTATTTCAAAAGGCCAGCTAAATCCTCACTTTCTGCTATATACTCACGCCTTGAATCTTTTGGAGGATAGGTCACCTGCCAATCTTCTCCAAACAGTTTGAATCCATTTGGTTCCGCTGCTCTTTTTTCAAGTACGCTTTTCCTTTTTTTAATTTGCAATAACGGGTCAGTTTTTTCTAGCCAACCGTTGAATATCTTTAAAAAATTTGCCTCTACCAGCTCAAGATCTTTCTTGTTTTTAGCTAGTTTAGGAAACTTATTTTTTAGAGATTGCATTATGTAAGGAGGCAGAATTTTTCTAGCAGAGCTTTGAGAGTGATTTCTTTCGAGAAACCTTCTCAATTTATTTAGGCCACACTCGACCCCATTTGGATTTTTCATATAGGATGTATATAAATCGTTCACATCCTCGAACAAAGCTGAACCCATAGGCTCGTGCTTTTCGACAAATAAGAAGTCCTTGAATTGCCTGGTGCTTATTTTATAATTTGCCATGTGAATGAAGTTTCCAACACTCTAGCACTTTGCAAATATTTGTCTACTACGCGCGTTCTACATAGTCGCCAGTTTCGGTGTTCACGATTATTTTCTCTCCGGCGTTTATAAACATCGGCACGGTCAGGATGATGCCATTTTCAAGAGTGACCTGTTTGCCCGAGCCGGAAGCTGATGCGCCTTTTATAGATGGGGGAGCGTCTTTGACCACAAAGGTCATCTTTACCGGCACTTGCACGGAAATTATTTTTTCATCTTCATCCTCGCCCCAGATGAGCGCGGTGGCGTTTTCATTTGCCTTTAAATATTTCACCGCATTGCCCAAAAGTTTTTCATCGAGCTTGAAGCGGTTGGCAGGATTGGTCGGGTCGCAAAACCAAAATTCATTGCCTTTGGAATATAAAAATTTTACATCCCGCTTGGCGATCTCGGCTTCTTCCGCCTTGTCGGATGCGTGAAAGGTCGCGGTATAAGCCCGGCCGGAGAGGAGGGAGCGCAGTTTGGTCTGGTTTTGAGGTTTTCGTTGTTGGGTGCGGGCTACATGGTTTTCAAGCACCAAGCATGGCTCGTCTTCATATAGTATTATTTTTCCTACGCGGATATCGCTGTATTCAAGCATGTGATTTTTTCGTTATTTTAATTAAAAAAGTGCCCAATAGAACAAATGGGCACTGACTATCTTAACTTAAAAATAGGAGATTGTCTACGCAGTTGACAAATCTTTATTATCGTGTATTATGCTATCTAACTTGTAACTTAAAAAATTTCAACCATGGCTCTAACAAAAACAAAAATACCTCAAAAACCGATTGATTTCGGTGAAAAATTTGTCCGCTCACATAAGGGTTTTGAAGAAATAAAAAACCCAGATACGGCGCTCGATGCTTTGTCAGAAGTTTTCAATTTGAAACCAGAGGAACACAAAGACGGTGTTATTCTAAAAAACCATCGATTCCTTTTTGAATTGAAGTCCACCAACGATGCATTTTATGAATTCCTACCAGTGAACGGCCGTTTTGAATTTGCGATTCAATCAGGAGAAAAAGTAAAAGTGCCTCTGTTTCAGCGCAAAATCAAAGAAAGCGCTTTGTATTCATTTTTACACTGGCGTTCTCCGGATGGTGCATATTTTGGCACCAGCATTCTCGGTCTATGTTTTGAAATCAAGAATGCAGAAGGGGAAGTGCTGTATGAAGTGAGATTCAACATCACTTTCGACACAGATTTTTTCCTAGTGCGCTCCAAAGCCCAAATCAACAAAATGGTTGAATGCAATGTAGCTGAATAATTCCTGAACGCTTCGAAGTATCCACTGTTCCCAACCCTCTCTTTCGAGAGGGTTTTTTATTTTTATTCTCCACTGCTTGCGACTTGGATTTCGCCAAAGCGGGCGCGGATTTCTTTTTCGAAATCGCGGACGACTTTTGGATTTTCGCGGAGCCAGATGCGGGTGGCGTCGTAGCCGCGGCCCATTGGAGTTTTTTCACCCGCTTTATTTTTGTATGAATACGATGCGCCGGATTTCTCGACGATGCCGAGCTTCTCCCCGAGCGCCATCATTTCGCCTTCGCGCGAAATGCCTTCGCCGTAGATGATGTCGAATTCGGTTTGTTTGAATGGCGCGGCCACTTTATTTTTGACTACTTTCACGCGGGTGCGCCCGCCCACGACTTCTTCACCTTTTTTGATCTGGGCGATGCGGCGAATATCGAGACGCACGGAGGTATAAAATTTTAGCGCCTTTCCGCCTGGAGTGGTTTCCGGATTGCCAAACATCACGCCGATTTGCATGCGGATTTGGTTTATGAATATTACGATCGTGTTTGAGCGAGCGACGATAGCGGTCAGTTTGCGAAGGGCTTGCGACATCAGACGGGCTTGCTTTCCCATGTGCTGTTGGCCCATGTCGCCCTCGATTTCGTCTTTGGGAGTGAGGGCGGCCACCGAGTCCACCACGACCACGCTGATCTTGCCCGAGCGCACCAGCGATTCGCAGATTTCCAAGCCTTGTTCGCCAGTGTCGGGTTGGGAGATGAGGAGTTCATTTATATTTACCCCGAGGTTTTTGGCATAGACTGGGTCCATGGCGTGCTCGGCGTCGATATAGGCGCAGACCCCGCCTTTCTTTTGCGCTTCGGCCACGATATGTAGAGCGAGGGTGGTTTTACCCGAGGATTCTGGTCCGAATATTTCTATGATGCGTCCGCGTGGCACTCCGCCTACACCGAGCGCCATGTCGAGGCCTAGGCTGCCGGTCGGCACGACATCGATATCTACCTTGGGCGCATCGCCCAATTTCATGATAGCGCCTTCGCCGAATTTTGTTTGAATAGAGCGAATGGTATCTTCGATTTCTCCGCCCATTGTCTTTGCCGCTTTTTCTTTTTTCTTTAACATTGTTTTGCAAGCTTCACCCTAGAAAAATTTTCATCCCTGCGCCCTCCCTCGAGTACTCGGGTGGGAACCTCGGGCGTGAAAATTTTTTCTAGGGCTTCGCTAAATAAACCTGATAATTTTTCTCTTCACTGTGCCCAAACCGGTCGACAGCCTTTAGGCTGATTATATTACGCCCCGGTGAAAGGAGCAAAGACTCGCTAAAATTGCCTTTGGTGTCGAGGGAGACTGGCCGGTCGTCTATCGAAAATGCTTTCGTGTTCTCTGCTGTGCCGGCGATGGTTAGGAGTTCTTTTGTAAAAGTTTGCCCATCTACAACATCGCGTACTATTATATGCGCTCCGGCGAAAAGATTTCTAGTGCGCGAAAATGCGTATATACCAATGATCAAAAAAAGGAAAATAAGTAAAGCGTAATTTATTATTGTTTTTCTTTTTGACATACTACATAAATCCCTCGCGTTCCGCTTCCACACCTTTTTCCAAAACCTCGCGTGGTTTTGCTCCGTCGCCAGCTCCGACCACACCGCGCTCTTCGAGCATGTCGATCAGGCGAGCGGCGCGAGCGTAGCCCAGTTTCAGTTTGCGCTGGAGATATGAAGTGGAAGCTTTGCCGGCTTCGATGACCGCTTGGCGAGCCTCTTCATACATTTCGTCTTCGTCGCCATCATCGATAGCGGAATCGAAAATAGATTTGTCGGCGCTGATGTTTGTGCCAGAAAGATTTAATTCTTCCATGATTTCATCTTTGTAGGCATCTTTCAAATACTTCACCACTTTCTTTACTTCATTTTCAGAAATATAGGCTGATTGCAAACGCTCGGGCTGGCTCATCTCGCCCGATAGGTAGAGCATATCGCCGGCGCCCAAAAGTTTCTCGGCTCCGCCTTGGTCTAAAATAGTTCGCGAGTCTATTTGTGAGGCTACCTGGAGTGCGATGCGGGCAGGGATGTTCGCTTTGATGAGGCCGGTGATCACATTGACCGATGGGCGCTGGGTCGAGAGGATCAGGTGTATACCCACTGCGCGTGACATTTGGGCGAGGCGTACGATAGCGCTCTCGAGCTCGCGCGGATAGCTTTGCATGATGTCGGCCAGTTCGTCGATGATGATTACGATAAATGGCATCGCCTCAGCTTCACCCCCATCTTTTTTACTGGAATTCATTACATTTGCTCTATATGAAGTGATATCGCGCACTCCTTCAGTCTCCAATATGTCGTAGCGACGATCCATTTCTTTTGCAGCCCATTTTAGCGCGAGGATGGCTTTCTTTGGGTCGGTGATGACGGGGGTGAGGAGCTGTGGAATACCATTATATAGTGTGAGCTCTACGCGCTTTGGATCTATCATGATAAAGCGCAAATCGTCTGGGCCATTTCTATACAAAAGGGAGGTGATGAGCGCGTGGATGGTCACCGATTTTCCCGAGCCAGTCGAGCCTGCGATGAGCAGGTGTGGCATCTTTGCCATGTTGCCAAAAAAAGATTTTCCGTTGATTGCTTTTCCTAGGCCCATCAAAAGTGGCAGAGAACCCATTTGGAATTTTTCATCGGCGAGCAGGGTAGCCAGACCCACAGTCGATTTCGTGCGATTCGGCACCTCGATACCCACCAAAGATTTTCCTGGTATCGGCGCTTCGATGCGCAGTGGGTGAGCGGCGAGCGCGAGACCGAGATCGTTTTGCAAGCCGACGATGCGTGAGAGCTTCACGCCTTCGGCAGGTTTGAGCGCATAGCGCGTGACGGTCGGACCGATGGTGATTTCATCCATCTCTACTTCAATGCCAAAGTTGAGAAGCGCGCGCTTGATTATGTTTGAGTTGGCTTTTATATCGCCCACATTCGGTTTACCTTTATCTTCTTCCAAAAGTGAAAGAGGTGGCGGCACATAATTTCCAAACTTCTTCTGTTTTTTCCTGTCGACGACAAATTCTTCTTCTACGCCATTTATTATTTTTGGCGACTGTTCTTTGCTCGTTTCAACCGGTTTTTCGATTGGCGTCTCTTCCTCTATTTGTTCTTCTTCTGGCTCTTCTTCATATTCTGGTTCTTCGTATGTTTCTTCTGTTTCATTTTTCTTAAACAAGGAAAGTATCCAGCCCCAGATTTTTTTCAGCAGTGGTAAGAGCTCTGGTTTTTTATCAAAAAGCAAAACCATAGAAATAATTAAAATCCCGCCGAGCAATATGATAGCCGTGTATATGCCAAAAAGATAACTAAAAGGAAAAGAAATTATTCGGCCGAATACTCCTCCACCATTTTGGTTTGAAACTATGTCCACAATGCCGAGGCCAGATAACAAAAATAAAATAGAAGAAAATGCATGAGTGAGGCCCACTGATGGTCGCGTCGGCATGGTGAATGACGCGCCCAAAAGCCCGAGCATGATAGGTAATAGAAAATATCCGTAACCAAAGAGGGTCGTAAACAAACTGTGGAAAACTCTCCCAGCCGGCCCTGCTCCGCCAAAGCCAGCTATGACTGCAAAAATAGCTAAAAGGAAAAATATAATAGCCCAAACACCGTGGCGAGTCTCCTCTTTTATTCGGCTTGGCGAAACACTCACTTTCTTTTTTTCTTTCCTCGGTTCAATTTTTTCTTTTTTAGCCATATGATTAAAGAATTATATCACAATCTCACTTCCGCGCTTTACATTTTATTTCCCGGGTCTATAATGGACACATTAATCATCAAAGACAAAACTATTTTTTAACCCAAAATCTCTAAAAGACATGGAAAAGGACAATAAAATTTCAAATGGACATATCAATCAGACCCCCACGCCTATTGGGTATGATGCATCCATTCAGTCTAGGAAGATAGAAAACTTTGATAACTATTTTAAGCTCTTAAATGAAAGGGTGGAAAAGCTAATAAGCGCTCTGTATATGGTGACCGATTGCCTACCAGCAGGGGACCCAATAAAGGACAAGCTCCGCGCTTTGGGCGTAGAAGTCCTATCAGACACTCGCTCGGTAGCTTTGCGCCTGCCGACCGAAACAATACTTTCTATGGTCGATCTAGGACACAAGATTTCTAATATAAATTCCCTCCTTTCAGTAGTAAAAAATATTGGCTTTATATCAGAAATGAATTACTCGATACTTTCTACCGAGTTCTCAAATTTAAAGAATTATTTAGACCAAGAAAGAAGGCTCTATGGTGAGGGTAATGCATACAGAAATACATTCGAGAATGAGCATGCGCTCAAGTTTGATTTCAACAGTATACTTGGCGCAGGAGAACTTCCAAGCTCTTTTCAATCTCCAGAATCTACAGCTCCTCAAGTTTCAGGGGTGATAAAGGACATTCATAAAGGACATCAAGAACATATCGGACAGAGTGTCCGATATAATCCAAAAGAAGTATTCAAGAAACTAAACATTGGAAATAAAAATATTTCTAAAGCTCTAGACAATGGATTGAAGGTGGAACGCCGAAATATGATATTGAAACTGATCAAAGAAAAAAAGCAGGTCAGCATAAAGGACATCGTAGGGACAATATCCGGTTGTAGTGAAAAGACTATTCAGAGGGAGCTCTTGTCCATGGTTTTAAAGGGAGAGCTCAAAAGGGAAGGGGAGAAACGCTGGAGTCGATATTCTATTGCTAAATAAAATAAATATTGTGTAATAAAATAGCCTGTAATTATCTGGCTATTTTTGCGTCAGGACATATGAGATAGATCAGGTGTGTTTAAGAGGTATAAAAAACCAGAAAACCCCCTATTTATCCACATTTTATCTTTGCTTCCTAATCAGGCAAAAGATATAATGTTTGGGCATGCACATATGGCGTTTTTTAGCGCATTATGCTAGTATGCAAAGGCGTGTATTAGGTGCTTCTATTTACAGCTTGGTTTCCAAGACTGGCTGTAAAATAAGTACAAAATATACGCATAAAACGGAACGATCCTTGATAATTAAATAGCAATCCTTTCCGGGGTAAACTCCTCGGAAAATTTGGTGTTTTATTGTCGAAATTATTCCGTTATGCCCTGTCGACAAGGCAGTTAAAATTAGTTTCAATCGGTTTATTCAGTTTTCAATAAAAGGAAACTTTGTAAACCAAAATGCGCAACAAAAAAATCGAGTTAAGTCGAATTCGATATTAATCGCGCAATTATTAAAATTTCATTATGAATAAATTACTAAGTTCAAAGATCGCTATAGGTCTTTTGGCTCTAGCATTGGTTGTCGGTTCTTTCGGAATCGTTTCCAAGAAAGCTGGCGCAAATACGGTCTATACCTTCGGTTCAGCTACCTTAAAAGTAGGTAGTGTTGGAACAAACGTTGCGAACCTTCAAAACGCTCTCAACGCTGTACAATCCGCAGGCCTTACAGCCGACGGACACTTTGGTCCCATGACAAAAGCTGCAGTTATGACATTCCAATCTGCTCACAGCCTTACCGCTGATGGAAAAGTTGGAGCTATGTCTCGAGCTGCTCTTGCTGTCGCCCAAGGTGATGGTACTACTACCCCTCCTATTACAACTGGTCCAGTAGGAGTATCTCTTGCTATGGACACTCCAGCTTCAGGAGCCTTTATGACTTCTGCTTCTGGCGTTCAATTCGCAAAATTCACATTTACAGGAAATGGCACTGTCACTTCAGTCAAACTTATGAGAACAGGTATCTCATCAAGCACAACTGTAAACAATGTTTACTTGTATGATGGTGTCAATCGTATTACAGACGGCGCTTCAATTAGTTCAACAAACACAGTCACTTTCAACAGCATTTCCGGACTATTCACAGTTGCTGGATCAAAGACCATTACTGTCGTTGCTGATACTGGTTCGACTGCTGATTACAGCCTCGGTTTCAACCTTACTGGCTATACAGCCAACGGTTCAGCTAATACTGTAAATCTAGTAGGAAACCTAATGTATGGCGCTTCCGCGACTCTTGCTACAGTTACAGCTGCAGCCGCTACTGGTTCTGGTGCTACTGATGCTGGCCTAGATATAAACGTTTGGCAAAGCACAGCCACTGTGGCTCCTCGCGATGTGACTTTGCACAGCTTGGCTCTGCGCCAAATCGGCTCTATCGCTTCAGGCGATATCAAGAATTTCAAGCTATACGCGGATGGTGTTTTAGTTGCAACTACTGCTAGCCTAGATTCAAATGGCTATGTAACATTTGCTCCAAACAATACCCTTCATACAGGCGCTCGTGTCTTGAAAGTTACAGCTGATATTATCGGTGGATCAGGAAGAACAGTCTCGTTCTCTCTACGTGGTTCGTACGATCTTCAGGCTACTGACTCTCAGTACAATGCGAATGGAACATCATTGGGAACATATCCTAATACCGCTACTGCATTTACAGTCAATGCTGGAACTATGACAGTTGTTAAAAAGACGACTTCACAGTCTACAAACGTAACTATAGGTGCTTCTGACCAGTCACTCGCTACATATACATTTACTGCATATGGCGAGCCGATTAAAGTTGAAACACTTCACGTTGGTATGATCACAACCGGTGGTACTGTCACAGAAAATACTCTCCGCAATGTTCGTATTCTCGTGGATGGTTCACAAGTAGGTAGCAATACAAGTGTTCCTGCTGCTGCATCATTTGCTGCAACTAGCGGTACATCGTTTACTACAAACTTTATAGTTTACCCAGGAACTCCAGCTACCGTAGAAATTCGTTCAGATATCTACGATAACGAAAACACTGATGATATCGCTGCTGGCACAACTACTGCTGTTCAAGCTCTCCTAGTTGGAGGCACTGCTTCAGCAAACGGCGTCCCACAGACTTCTATCACAGCAATCAACGTTCCTACAGCATCAAATGTTCTCGGCAACAATTTGACAATCGCTTCAGGCTCAATGAGTCTTGCGAAAACTTCAAATTATGCAAGCCAGACAATTGCTGTTCCTGCTACTGCTTACAAAGTGGGCTCATTCCAGCTTTCTGGAAACTCAACTGAAGCAGTGAACTTGAATACAATCTATGTCGGTTTTGCTGATACTACAAACGATGCTGCTCCGGCTACTGACCTTACTGACCTATATGTCATGTATGGTCCTACTGGCGCTCCTACGACAATGACTACCGTGAAAGGTACAGTCACTTGTACTTACAGCTCTGGTTGTACAAACCCAAACTCTTGGTCAATAAACCAAGTGTTGGGAGTTAGCCAGGTAATGCAGTTTGATGTTTATGCATCAGTCGGCTCAACATTGAGCACCAATAGCTTTATAAGCACATTGGCTATTGCTGGTACAACAGCAAACTCAGGTATAGCTACTTATGCTGATGCTTCTGGTATCACTTCATTGACTGCCGGATTCTCCGGTCAGGAAATTACTGGTGGTACAGGAACTATTACTGCATCACAAGATGCCTCGACTTCAATCGCACAATTGGTTGATGATTCTGGAACATTCAAGTCATTGACATTTAAAATTGCCGCAGTTACTGACAGCTATACAGTTACAGATATGACTGTCACTGTTCCTGCTGCTGGTATTACATCTGTATCGACAGTTACTCTAAAGAACCATGATACAGGCGCAATCATCGGCGATGTAAAACCTGCCGCAGCTTCTATGACATGGAGTGGTCTCACTCTTGCCGTACCTGCTGGGCAGACAGTTAAAGTGGATGTTGAATTAGCCCTTGCTCCAGTTGGAACAGGCGCTGGTACAACAGGTGCATCTCTACTCACTACACTTACAGCATTTACTGCTCGTAATTCAGCGGGTACATCTGCAACAGGTACTGGTACAGCCGCAGGCAATACCTCGTACATCTACAAGGCTAAGCCTACAGTTTCTATGGTAGCTCTTCCAACTACTAGCTTGAACGCAACGACTATGGTCATTGCTAAGTTCTCAGTATCAAGCGGTGGAACAGGAACAATTGCATGGAAACAAGCAATGTTCGAAGTATCCAAGACACTTTGGCCAGTTCTAGCAGCTCCGACCCTATGGAATTCAGACACAGGTCAGCAAATAACAGCTGCTGTCGTATGGCAAAATGGTGACTCAAGCGCTGCTACATGTAACGGATCAAACGTTTCTTGTGAGCTCTTGGTTACTGTTGGTACAAACGCAGATGATGACGTAGTAGAGCAAGTAAGTGGAGCTAAAACTTACGAGCTCCGCTCGGCTATCACTGGAACTCCAGCTACAGGTGTTGTAAACGTCACTCTTGACCGAAATACAACAACTTATGCTGCTCCAGCTGCAGAACAAACAAATGACAATGCTACGACTTCAAACAGCGTATCATTCACATGGAGTGATGAATCTGCATCAGCCACAGGTGATACAGGTGTAAGCACTTGGAATAAAGACTTTTTGGTTACGGGCCTACCAGTATCACCAATCTGGGGCTTGAGCCATATATAAGCTTTAATCCATGAAGCTTTTAGACGCAAATGTTTAAAAGTACAAAAAACCACCCTTCGGGGTGGTTTTTTGTTTGCATTATTGGTTAATTAGAGTTAATATCTAGCATTATGATGAAAAATTTAGACAAAAATAGCAAAATTATGGTTTTGGTAGGGATAATTTTAGTAGTTTTTTTGGTTTTTATGCTAATTTCTGCAAAAAACCCTGGAAATAAAGGATATTCTGTGATTTACCTATCTACTGGAGAGGTTTACTTAGGAAAAATCTCTAATTTTCCAAGAATGACCATGAAAGATGGATATATATTGCAGATTGTGAAAGATGCTACAGATCCAAGCAAATCCAGTTTCCAATTAAATCCGCTAAAAGAAGCAGTCTGGTCACCAACAAAGCTTTTCTTGAATCGGGACCAAGTACTATTCTATGGACCAATAAACAAAGATAGCAAGGTGGCGCAAGGTTTAGCTGGTTTAGTAAAATAAAGCAAGTTATCCACAATTATAAACTAAAAACCTATACAGATGTATAGGTTTTTAGTTTATAATTATACTGTTGAAAATGGTCGAGCTATTTCGACAATTATTTAGTTCGTTTTTTATAAATTATTATTAATAAATTAAAAATTAATGTTAAAAAAAATAAGTTCAGTTTTCTTAGTTCTCGCTTTGGTTTTGGGTTTTAGTTTTAATGCAAAGCATGCACACGCTGCTCTAACGCTTAGCACTACAACTGTTACTGGTAGCGCAGCCCTTGCGCTTACTGGTACAACAACAGTCGCCATCGAAGCTGCTGCAGCTTCCAACATGACTATCGGTTCAGCACAGACTGATGGTCTCATCACCATCGGTGGTACAGCTGGTACAGCTACTGGCATTATTACTCTCGGTTCATCATCGGTTGCACAAACAGTCGTCATCGGTGGTGGCGCAGGCGCAGCTACTGTTACTATTGCAGGTGGTACAGCTGGTGCAAACGTAGTAAACATTGCTGGAGGCAACACCGCTGTTGCCAATACTGTGAACATCGGCACTGGTCTTACATCTGGTGCAGGTTCAAAGACAGTAAACATTGCTACGGGTGCTTCTACAACTGGTATTAACCAAGTAAATATCGGTACTGGTGCAACTACTGTTGCTGGTGGTAACGATATCCATATCGGTGATGGTACTCCTACTGGTTCAGGTACTAACACAATTACTATCGGTAGCGTAGTTGGTGCTTCATCTCTTACTCTCAAGACTGGTACTGCTGGATTTGTCGTCACTACTGTTGCCACAGGCGCGGTAACAATCGGTTCAGCCACCACGACTGCAAACGTTTCCCTCGGTGCTGGTTTGACCACAGGTACTCTAACCATCGGTGGTGGTAACGGTGCCTCAACTCAAGCTATCGGTGCTGGTACTGGTGTAAAGACTGGTACTCTTTGGAATGGTTCTGGTAACAACTTGATTGCTATCGGCGGAACAGGTTCTTCAGCTAAATCTACAATTTACGGCGCCGGAGGTGTTACAACCGGCGGTCCTTTGAACTATGTCACTATTGCTGGTACTACTACAAAAACAGCAACTTTAGCTGATGCAAACGGCACGACCATCACTCCTGCCGCTGGTACTGCGGTTCTCGCAAACTTCACAAATGCAACTGCAACTGGTGATACCATCGCAATCTCAAGCATCCCATCTACTCCTCTTACAATCAAGAAGGGTTCGGCTATCACTACTGAAATCGCAAACGCTGCTATTCCAGCTGGCGGTATTCAATGGCTCGTATACAACGGTACAAACTGGGTAGTTCTCGGACTTTAATCGTTTTGTTTCTTAAGTATTCTATTATTAGCAATATACACAGAGTTTCTCTCAGAGTTTCTTAAGGGTCGAATTCTGTATTAAAAATCTTAAAAACAAATGATTAAAAACAAATTAAAAATTGGATTGATGGTACTTGCGCTTGTAGCAGTAGTTTGCGCTCCAGCCAAGCATGCGTCTGCAGCTTACTCTGCCGATGTTACTGTCGATCTGTCTTCTCCAGATATAAATTTGACCATTCTTTCTGGTTCAACCGAACCTACATCTTTAGTTGTAAACACTGGAACTGTGGTTGTAACCGTGCCTGCTTCAGGTACATTCACTATCAGTTCTGCAGATAGAATGTTGCAAGCTACCGGAGAATCCGGATTCGGAGTTATCACTACGACTTGTAGTAGTTCTCTTGTTTCTACAATGGTGATTACTGCCACATCTGGTTCTTCGGAAGCAATCACTGTAACTCCAGCAAGCCTCCAGTGTACTACTGGTACTACTGGTGGAGGTGGGGGCGGTGGAGGAGGCGGAACAACAACGCCACCAGCAGCGACAACAACTACCACGACTACAACAAATACAAATACAACTACTACAACCGCAACCACATACGACCTAGGCACCACTACCCTTAAAAATGGTAGCAAGGGTCCAGCTGTAATGGATCTTCAAAAGTTGTTGAATAAGGTTCTCAATCTTGGACTTGCTGTGGATGGAAAGCTAGGACCAAAGACTATTGCTGTCATAAAGACCTGGCAAAAAGCTCATGGCCTAAAGGCTGACGGTCTCATCGGCGCAAAGACAAAGGCCATGCTCAAGGCTTCAGCTCAGTAATAAAGACAAGGCTTATAAAATACTCGACCATAAAATAAGTCTTTACGAAAACTAAAAACCTCGCTCGCGCGAGGTTTTTAGTTTTGTTATAATCATTGCGTGAAGCATTTTTGCGCTACAAATAAAAAAGTGATAGTTTTCTCTATTCTAGCTTTGGCTCTTGGTTTTTTTGCTGGACACACACTAAAGAAAACTACAGTTGTGAATTCATTGTCTTTGCGCGAAAAGAATGACGACTATAAATTTATAGACCCACTACTTGTTGTAAATAGGGCAAACTTGGCTGATCCTTCTCCGGTTTTTACTGCTCTTTATAATTCTGTAAATAAATACGTCTCTGATCAAAAATCTAATGGACTTATGAATGCTTCCGTTTATTTTATAAAATATGGCGATAAGGGAGGGTCATTTTATATAAACAAAGACGAGGTCTATTCGCCAGCCAGCTTGCTAAAAGTGGCGATTATGATTGCTTATTTAAAACTCTCAGAATCAAAACCTTACATTTTAGATGAAGAAATAACTTATTCCGCAAATTTGGCTGGAAATTTTGAAAGAGTGCCTTTCGAAGATCCAACTAAACTGAAAGAAGGGGATGATTATGTGGTGAATGATTTGATAAACAAGATGATTATTGATTCTGATAATGGTGCCATGAATATTCTAATAAGAAATATAGATATTTCTTATTTAAACAAAGTTTATACGGATCTAGGACTCAAGAATCCCTCAGTGGACAATGCGGATTACAAGATGTCTGCATTTGACTACAGTTTATTTTTAAGAGTCCTTTACAATTCTACTTACTTGTCCCGTGAAGACTCAGAAAAAGCACTAGCTATTTTGAGTAAATCTACTTTTCAAGATGGTTTACGCGCAGGTTTACCTGAAAACATCGCTGTGGCACATAAGTTTGGTGAACATGTGAATGGAGTCAAAGACACCATAGAATCAGTAGAATTACATGACTGCGGGTATGTGTATTTGCCGAACGACACTTATTTCTTGTGTGTCATGAGCAAAGGGAAATCACTTAAAACATTATCAGAAACAATAAGCCATATTTCTAAGGTGATTTACGAAAATGTCGCAAGTAATTAAATTGATAATTGAAAATTAATAAACATATGTACACAAAACATTTTTTTAAAGTTCTGATCGGATTCACTCTCATG
>CALRBJ010000002.1:20246-40460 GCA_943354205.1 Candidatus Nomurabacteria bacterium | reverse complement strand
ATAACCCGAGAAGGCCCCCGGCACGACCATGCCCCCACCGACAGTAGCCATCATTTTTTTACTGAAAAAGACGAGATTGTACTCTGCGCTCTGCGCGCGCTCTACGATAGTGCGCGGATTGTTGATAATGACAGACGACCCCACTGCCATGGTTTCTTTATTTTCGATAAAATATCGTGTCATTTTTTGGAGCGCTGTAGGCGGCAAATATGTATCCGCATCGACTGAGGCGACAATATCCCCCGATACATGCCCAAGCGCAAAATTGAGCGCGCTCGTCTTGTGCCCTTCGTTCTTTTTCTGCAAAAGCAATACTTCCGATCGAGCAGAGTACTTTTGCATTTCATTCCAAGTATTGTCTTTCGATCCGTCATCGACCACTATGATTTGCAAAAGACCAGCTGGATATTCGAGCGCGAGGAGAGAGTCCAAGGTTTTGGCCACACTGCGCTCTTCGTTGTAGCATGGCACGATGAGTGAGACTTTTGGATATGAGCTGTCGGCTAAATTTTTATTATTGACAATTCCAAACTTTTTGCGATTTTCCAAAAAAGTAACAAGAAAAAACACCTGTATGTAGATGGCCAGAAATGCGAATATGTAAAATATAATGTTTATTACCATAGCGGAATGAGGCGAGTCGCAAAAGCGATTTTAGCACAAAAAGCCTAGTTTTCAAAGCTAAAAAATACAAAAAGAAAACACCTCGTTCCAAGTCGAGATGTTTCTTTTTGTGCAAAATCCTTGCGGATTTTTTACATATTTGAAGAAGGCATAGAACCTCCCATAGATGCTCCTGCTGCCATGCACTTTTTGCACTTGCAACCAAAGCAGAGTACTACAGCGGAAATACCAACTAGAACATAGATCACAGACTCGATAGTCGGCATAGAGCCGAGCACGAGGTGAACGATATTCCAATCAGCGCCTCCGATGAGCTGGCCTAGTCCTACTAGTCCCCAGTTTATTCCTCCTACTACAGCAAGGACGGTGGAGATTTTGTGCACTCCGCATCGCTTGCCCATATTGTTCATCATATTGGTGAAGAATTAGTGAAATAATAATATGACCTTTTACGAAGTATATTGTATCACCATTTGCAAATACTGCACAATGAAAATATATGCTACAATCCCCACATGGAAAATAATACAAAAATAACACCAGTTTCTATCATTTTATTATTAGCATTGGTAGCGGGCATCACTTTTATGGCCACAAAATACGGCTACCAGAAAAAATACGAAAATGCGCCAACTGATCAAGACGCGGGAAAAGATTTGTCTAAAATAAAATTAAACCCTGTCTCTCCTGATGAGCATATATTAGGCAGCTATGCCGACGCAAAAATTTTCATCGTAGAATTTTCTGATTTAGAATGCCCATACTGCAAGCAATTTCACTCCGCCATGCACAAAGCCATGGATAACTATGGAAATAAAATCGCTTGGGTATACCGAGCATTTCCACTCGACAAACCAAGGCCTGATGGTTCAATACTCCACTCTAAAGCAGGGGCGGAAGCTCGTGGAGCAGAATGTATGGCAGAACTCGGGGGCAACGATGCATTTTGGAAATACACTGACAAAATTTTCGACATCACTCCTTCAAACAACGGCCTCGACCTCTCCATCATGCCTTCTATCGCGGCTTCGTTTGGCGTAGACAAAAATAAATTCAACGACTGCATCATCACCAATGCGATAAAAGTAAAAGTGGAATCACAATACGAAGACGGCGCTACAGCAGGAGTCACCGGCACACCGACATCTTTTATCCTCGATCGCTCCGGAAAAATCATCGACATGATCGGCGGATATGAACCATACGCTGATTTGCAAAAGCAGATAGATAAGGATTTGAGATAAAACAAAAAAACTCCGCTCAAGCGGAGTTTTTTTGTTTTAATCAAAATAATTTTTGAGTCTGTTTATCTTTTCATTGCTGCGGAGTTTGTCGTGGACTTTGGCTTCGATTTGGCGGATGCGTTCGCGGGTCACGCCGAATTCAGTGCCTACCTCCTCGAGGGTGTGCTGTACCCCGTCGTTTAGACCATAGCGCAATTCTAAAATTTTCTTTTCTTTCGGTGAGAGTTCGTCGAGCACTTCTTTTATTTGATCAGAGAGGATTCTGCGCGCGGAGTCTTGGTCGGGGCGGAGGATTTTGTCGTCGGGAATAAATTCGCCTTTAGTCGATTTTTCATCGTCGTTGCCGATCGGTGCTTCGAGCGATTCTGTTTCCTGGCTGATATTTTCAATGATGTGGATTTTTTCTACTTCCACACCCATTTCGGTGGCTATTTCCTCGGCCAGCGGATCGCGGCCCAAGTCTTGGGAGAGTCTGCGATAGACCTGCTTGTATTTCGAAATTGTTTCCACCATGTGCACCGGTATGCGGATAGTGCGCGATTGGTCAGCCAGAGCGCGAGTGATGGATTGGCGAATCCACCAGGTAGCATAAGTCGAGAATTTGTAGCCTTTGGTCCAGTCGAATTTTTCTACGGCTTTAAAGAGGCCGAGGTTTCCTTCTTGGATCAAATCTAGCAGAGTGAGGTTTGCGCTTCTATTGGCATACTTCTTTGCGATAGAAACCACGAGGCGGAGGTTTGCTCGAGCCAAAAGATTCTTGGCCTCCAAATCACCCTTTTCAATACGGCGCGCCAATTCTTTTTCTTGCGAAGCGGGGATGAGCGGATATTGGCCGATTTCTTTCAAATACATTTGAATAGAATCGTGAGTGGCTTTGTCTTTAGAATATTTTTCTATAATGGCATTGTTGTTTTGGTCTATGTCCAAAAGATTTCCACCTTCCAAGATATCCACCCCTGCGACCGACAGTGTCTCATAAAGCTCATCGAGAAGCATTATGTTTGTTTCTATCGTTGGGAATACTTTCAAAATTTCATCGTAAGTGATGAATCCACGCTTTTTACCACGAGCGATCAGATCCTGCTTTTTTGCGTCTAAATTATCGGCTTTTTTGTCGACAACTTTTTTGGGAGCAACTTTCTTTTGCGGCTTAGCTTTTTGTTTTGCTTTTGTAACTTTTTTAACAGATTTTTTTACAACTTTTTTGGCTTTCTTTGGAGAAACTTTCTTTGCAGGCTTTTTTGATTTTTTTAAAACAAGTTTTTTTGTTTTTTTCATATTATTGGTGTTTTTTATTTTTGATAGTATTAATAATACTTGAAATATCCTGACACTTTTTTAAACACTCCTCTGCTTTTGTCGTATCTCCAGACTTTTCTGCTAGTGAGAGCTCGTCCATAGCATTTTTAAAATCTTCGCCCAATTTTTCTTCTTGTATGACTGCGAGTATTTCTTCTACCTCACCTTCCAAATTTTCTCGCCCCTTAAAATAAACTTCAGCTTCAAAGAGTAATTCATCTTTTAGAGGCACCGTACTTTCTTCCACTTCTAACACTCGCTCTTCGCCCAGTATATTTTTTAATTTTTCTCTCCACACTGCCCCATCATCGCCTTTTAAATAAATAAGCCCAAACAATTTTCGGATAGTCGGGCTAGGGCCCCCGCGCGAATATGATTGTTCTATATTTTTTTCTGCTTCCGGTAAATTTTTTGAAATTATTTCCAAATCTTGCCAAAGTGCTTCCTCGCGAATGCCTGATTTACTAGAAATGATTCGCAGAAAGTGATCGCGCTCGGTGGCATTTTTAAGTACCGCCACATACGGCAAGACTTTTTGAGTTATAGCTTTAGCTACCACGAGACCCGTCTTGGCATACTCCATTACTGCATCTAAGTAATATTCGATTATGTGTTTGGCATCCTTTATTGCCTCGCGCCAGGCGTCCTTGCCATTCTTAGATATAAAATCAGCCGGATCCTCACCCTTTGGCAGTTTTACCGCGCGGACATTGAAGCCTAGGCCGATCGCGATGCGCTCTACACGCGCAGTTGCTTTTATGCCGGCCGGATCAGAATCGAGCGCAATAAATAAATTCTCGGATAAATTTTTTACTGCGCCTAGATGATTGAGCCGGCCTAATTCTATTTCCCCATTTTCAGACAATGCTGTACCCGAAACCGCAACGGTATTTTTAAAACCAGCCTGATGACTCAAAAGGAGATCGAACTGCCCTTCTACCAAAACAGCAAAATTTTCTCGGCGAATATCTGCCTTGGCTTTGTCGAATCCATACAAAATACTTGATTTATTAAAGAGGGGAGTCTCGGGGGAATTTAGATACTTGGCTTCGACAATGCCCGTTGGAGGCTCAACCTCTCCGTTGGAGGTTGAGCCTCCAACAAACGCACGCCCGGAAAAAGCGATCACTCTACCGGAAGAATCATTTATCGGAAACATGATGCGTGAGCGGAATCGGTCATATATCCCACTTCCCCCTTCCTTTTGCTTACCCAAACCGACAGCTATTATATCGGCATCAGAAAAATTCTTGGATTTTAGATGGTCATAGAGCGCGCGCCACTCTGGCATAGCAAAACCTAAACGAAATTCTGAAACAGTTTGCTCGATAATTCCCCGCTCTTTTAAATATTTCAAGGCTTCGGTGTTTGCATTTAAATTTTTCTCAAAAAATTCGCATGCTGATTCCATGACTTTAAAATACTTCTCTTTCTCATTTCTCTTATCATCTCCACCTTTGGTTATTTCCACTCCAGCTTTGCGGCCAAGGAGCTCAAGAGCCCCCCTGAAATCTAATCCTTCGAAGTTTTCCACAAAAGAGAAAATATCCCCTTTGGCACCGCAGCCAAAGCAGTAATAACTTCCACGATCGGGCGAGACGAAAAATGATGCGGTTTTTTCGCTGTGGAAAGGGCACCGAGCTTTCATGTTTGCACCAGCGCGTTCTAATTTTAGATAAGACGAAATCACATCAACAATGGAGAGCCTGTCTTTGATTTGCTCTACGGGTGAAGACATAATTTAAATTTGTGAAATTATTCTGCTAAAACTTCTTCTTTTGTTTCGGCGACTTTCAAGCGGGATTTGAAACCAGTACCGGCAGGAATTAGTCGTCCAATGATGACATTTTCTTTGAGTCCTCGGAGGGTGTCTACACCGCCGCGAATGGCGTTGTTTATGAGCACGCGGTTAGTGTTTTGGAATGAAGCAGCCGAGAGCCAGCTCTTTGTAGAGAGCGCCACTTGGGTGATACCGAGGGCGATCGTGTCGGCCTTGGCTGGAGCGCCATCAGCCGCTTTTGCCATTTCATTTTCTTCGGCAAATTCGGTCATTTCGATTTCATCACCGAGAGAGAGGTTTGTGTCGCCAGCGTCTTTTACTTTTACACGAGAGAACATGAGGCGCACGATGATCTCGATATGCTTGCGAGAAATAGACGCGCTTTGCAATTCGTAAACTTTGTTTACTTCACGAATTATATAGTCTTGGGCCATGTCTTTTGAACCATATTTGAATATATCTCCGATATCAGCAGAGCCATCGGTTAAAATTTGCCCGGCAGTCACCTTGTCGCCGATTTTTACCAATATATTTCGGCGAAGCGATACAGCATATTCTATTTCATTTGATTTTTTATCGCCCTTTGTGTCAGAAAGCACTTTGATTATTTTTTCTTTTTCATTTTGGGTTATCTCTACGACTTCTCCATTTGTTTCAGAAATTGTGGCTGGGATTTTTGGAGAACGGCGCTCGAATATTTCTTCGATACGAGGCAAACCGGCCGTGATATCGGCTGCGCCGGAAACTCCTCCAGCGTGGAAAGTTCGGAGAGTAAGCTGTGTTCCCGGCTCGCCGATAGCTTGAGCGGCCACGATACCGACGGCTTCACCTAGGTTTACCAAGTGATTGCGGCCGAGATCGAGTCCATAACAAGACTGGCAAATTCCATGCAAAGTCTTGCAGAGAAGCGGAGATCGGACAGAGGCTTCGGTAATACCGGCCGATTCCATCTTTATCGCCTCTTCTTTGGTCACGAGGAATCCGCGCTTGTAGAGCACTTTGCCATCCGCATCTTTTATATCGGCTGCCAAGATGCGTCCGCGAATGTTTTTTGAGAACGGAATATTTATTCCAGAAATATTTTCAGCGGTAGCGAGCTTGCCCTCCTTTGTGCCGCAGTCTTCTTCGGTGATCACTATATCCTGCGCTACATCGACGAGACGACGAGTGAGGTATCCAGCCTTTGCGGTGTTTAGCGCGGTGTCGGCTGAACCCTTGCGGGCTCCGTGCGTGGACACGAAGTATTCAATCGGAGAAAATCCTTCGATATATGAAGGCACGATTGGGAATTCCAAATCTTGACCGAGGGTGTTCACGATCGTACCTTTCATACCCGCCATCTGGAGGAGTGAGCCCATCGATGCGCGAGCTCCGGAGATAACCAGGTCGTATGTAGAGCCATTTTTGTCGAGAGTGGCAGGCAAGACTTTTTCAATTTCTTTTTTAGCTGATTGCCAAATCTCGATTGTTTTTTGATACTTTTCTTCTTCGGAAAGCAGTCCTTCATTCCACTGCGATTGTATCTCCATTGTGCGAGCGCGAGCAGATTCGATAATCGCTGGCTTTTCTTTTGGCACTTTTACTTCGTCGAGACCCCATGTGGTTCCAGACTTTGTGGCATACATATAGCCGAATGATTTAATCTTGTCCAAAACTTTTGGAGTCTCATCGATACCGTAGTGCATGATAAATTCATCCACCAGAGCGGAGAGACGCTTTTGGGTCATTTCTTCATTTACGAATGGGAAATCTTCCGGCAAGATGGAGTTGAAGAATAGGCGACCGACAGTGGTTTCGAAAAGTTTACCTTCGAATTTTTTATATTTGCCTTTTGCTGTGCCGAGTACTTGTATTTTGGCGCGGAAAGAAATTTCGTCGTAGTCATACGCGGTCATGGCTTGGTTTGGACTGCCGAAATATTTTCCTTCACCTTTTTCACCTTCAGCGGTTTTAGTCATCCAGTAGCAACCGAGCACCATGTCCATACGAGGCTGCACGATCGGCTCGCCATTTTGTGGTTTCAAAAGATTTTTATTTGAAGCCATGAGTTCACGCGCTTCTTCTTGGGCTTCCTCCCCGAGCGGTACATACACGGCCATTTGGTCTCCGTCGAAGTCAGCGTTGAAAGCGGGACAGACCATCGGGTGTACTTGGATAGCATTGCCTTCGATTAGGACTGGCTGGAAAGCTTGTATGCCGAGACGGTGCAAGGTAGGCGCGCGGTTTAGAAGCACGCGTTTGCCTTCGATGACACGCTCGAGTATAGCCCAAACCTCTGGTACTCCTTCTTCGATCAGCCGGTTCGCGCCACGGATATTGAAGGCTAACTCCCCTTCCAAAATTTTAGAAATGACAAATGGGCGGAAGAGTTCGAGCGCCATGTGTTTTGGCAATCCGCATTGCGAGAGTTTGAGCTGCGGACCGACCACGATGACAGAACGACCGGAATAGTCTACGCGCTTACCAAGCAAGTTTTGGCGGAAGAGGCCTTGCTTGGCTTTCAAGTTGTCAGAGAGGGATTTGAGCGCGCGTTTTTGCGACTGACTCATGGCAGCCGAATCATTTTGTTTGGCGATGGAGTTGTCGATCAATGCATCGACTGCTTCCTGCAAGATTCTTTTTTCATTTCGCAAGATAACATCTGGAGCATTTATTTCTTTCAACTTTTTCAAGCGATTGTTGCGGTTTATCACACGGCGATACAAATCGTTCAAATCAGATGTCGCGTGTCGGCCACCTTCGAGCGCCACCATAGGGCGAAGCTGTGGAGGAATTACCGGGATAGCTTGGAGAAACATCCATTCAGGGCGAATACCAGAATTTATCATAGAGCGCAAAAGAGAAATTCTTTTGGTCAATTTTTCGCGTTCTAATGCGCCGGCTTTGACTAGCATAGCTTCGGTCTTTTCTTTTAGCTTGGCCAAGTCTAAATTTTTAAATATATTGTAAATCGCTTCAGCGCCGATAGAAGCTTCAAAAGCCGTACCGTATTTTAGGCTGTAGTGATGATAAGAAAGCTCATTCAAAACTTTTCCTTCATGGATTTCATCTATCTCACGCTTGGTCGAGGTCAGCAAATCTTTCAATTTTGTGCGAGTGTCTTCGTCGGCAGAAGTTTTGATCTTGGATTTGAACTCAGTGTCCAAGTTCTTCATTATTTTTTCTTTTTCTTCTTCGTTTACTTTTGTGATGATGTAGCCGGCAAAGTAGATGACCTTTTCCAAATCAGAAACGGTGGTGTTCATGAGGACCGACATACGGCTAGGTACGCCACGGAGGAACCAAATGTGAGCGACGGGGGTCGCCAAGTCGATATGGCCCATGCGTTCACGGCGAACGATAGACTGGGTGACCTCTACTCCGCATTTTTCACAGATGATGTCTTTGTAGCGGATGCGGCGATACTTTCCGCAGTAGCATTCGTAATCTTTTTCCGGTCCGAATATGCGCTCGTCGAAAAGCCCGCCGCGCTCGCTGCGCCCTGTGCGATAGTTTATCGTTTCAGGCTTGGTTACTTCTCCATAACTCCACTCGCGGATAGCATCAGGCGAAGCGAGCTTTAGAGAGATAGAATTGAAATCGTTTGTGTCAATTGTTTTCATAAATATTTTTTAAATTATTTTTTCTTAAGCTCGACATCTAATGCTAATCCGCGCAAATAATTTAGCATCACGCTAAATGAAGCTGGCGCATTTGGGTTTTGCATCTTTTGACCTTTGATAATGGCGTCGAATGCCGCAGAGCGTCCGCGGATATCGTCGGATTTTATAGTTATCATTTCTCGTAGTGTATGAGCCGCTCCATAACCCTCGAGCGCCCAGACCTCCATTTCTCCAAAACGCTGACCTCCGCCTTGGGCCTTTCCACCGAGCGGTTGCTGGGTGATGAGTGAGTACGGACCGATAGAACGCATGTGGATTTTGTCTTCCACCATGTGCGAGAGTTTCAAGATATACATGTAACCCACAGCGATATTCTTGTCGAATGATTCACCAGTGCGACCATCGAAGAGTTTTACTTTTCCGTCTTCTGGCATGCCGGCTTTGACCAACTCTTCTTTTATTTCTGGCACCTTGGCTCCGGCAAAAGGAGGCACGATGGCTTGGTAGCCCAATGTGTGTGCCGCATAGCCCAAGTGCATTTCTAGGATTTGTCCCAAGTTCATACGAGAAGGCACGCCGAGCGGAGTGAGGATGACATCGATCGGAGTACCGTCAGCCATAAATGGCATTTCTTCTTCAGGCAGGATGGTCGAGATGACACCTTTGTTTCCGTGGCGTCCGGCCAATTTGTCTCCGACTGAAATATTTCGGACTTGAGCGATTTCAATGACGATTTTCTTTATGATGCCTGATTCCAAATCGTGGCCCAAATCGCGGGAGAAGATCTTCACGCCGATGACGCGTCCACGCATGCCGTGCTCGGTGCGAAGCGAAGTGTCTTTTACATCGCGGGCTTTTTCGGCAAAGATCGAGCGGAGCAAGCGCTCTTCTGGAGTGAGCTCTGTTTCCCCTTTCGGAGTAATTTTTCCGACGAGGATATCGTTTTCGCGGATTTCCGCGCCGATACGGATGATGCCTTCTTCGTCGAGATCTTTCAATTTCAATTCGCCGACGTTTGGAATATCGCGAGTGGTGATTTCAGGCCCGAGTTTTGTATCGCGCACCAAGCAAATAAACTCTTCGATGTGGATAGAAGTAAATTTAGAATTTTTTACGAGACGCTCGGAAAGAATGATCGCGTCTTCATAGTTGTGACCACTCCACGACATAAAGGCCACGAGCACATTTTGGCCGAGAGCTATTTGGCCATCCGCAGTACTCGAAGTATCTGCCAATACATCGTCTTTTTTCACCTTGTCACCGACAGAAACAGACGGGCGCTGGTGGAAAGCCGAGAAATTGTTTGTGCGCTGGTAATTTACCAGTTTGTATTCATGTTTTTTGCCTTTTGTATCTTCGACGACGATTTTCTTTGCATCGGAGTAAGTCACTGTACCATCAGTGAGAGATATGACCATGCGTCCGCTGTATCTGGAAGCGAGAGCCTCCATACCTGTACCGACGAGCGGAGCTTCTGGGACAACGCAAGGCTTGGCTTGCTTTTGCATGTTCGATCCCATGAGCGATCGGTTTGCATCGTCGTGATCGAGGAAAGGAATCATGGAAGTAGCGATGGAGAATGCCTGGTTTGTCGCCACATCGATAAAATCCACTTCTTTTTTAGAAATAAGACCTGGCTCGGTCTTTATGCGAGCCTCTACCAAATCTTCGGTAATGTTCCCATCTTTATCATAAGCGACAGCTGAGTGAGCGATATTGTAGCGTTCTTCTTCAAGCGCATTCAAATAGGCGATTTCTCCGGTGATCTTCCCATTCTTTACTTTCACATACGGAGTTTCGATAATTCCAAAATTATTTATTTTCGCATAAGTAGCAAGGTGGAGGATAAGACCGATGTTTGGACCTTCGGGGGTGTGTATCGGGCAGACGCGTCCGTAATGACTGGTGTGCACATCGCGCACTTCGAGTCCGGCGCGCTCGCGAGTGAGACCTCCGGGACCGAGCGCAGAGAGGAGGCGCAAGTGTTCAAGCTCGGCCAAGACATTGCCTTGGTCCATGAATTGGGAGAGCTGGTTGGTAGTGAAAAATTCTTTGATGCGAGCTTGGAGCGGGCGGGCGTTTACAATCTGGATCGGGATAGCGGTATTTACATCGATAGTCGACATCTTGTCTTGAATGTTTCTCTTTATCTGCATCATGCCTTTGCGCATATTTACCATGAGAAGCTCACCTACATATCGTACGCGTCGGCTTGCCAAGTGGTCGATATCGTCGGCCTTTGAACCCGGAGTGGAATTCAAATGCACGATGTGTTCGATCACGGTGACCATATCATCAGTATTCAAGCTTCGGCGAGATGCCTCGACTTCATCCATAGACTTTTCAAATCTTTTATTAAAACGGAATCGGCCGACCGGAGAGAGGTCGTAGCGTTCGGCGGAAAATAGCCCGTCGATATGCTCTTTTGCATTGTCGGGAGTAGCCATGTCGCCATCGCGGAGGCGCTTGTAGATTTCGAGGTAGGCATCGTGCAAGCTCTTTGCTGGGTCTTTGGCCAAAGAAATTTTTATCGCGGCGAGAGCGTTTTCATTTTTGCTAAATGCTTTCAATATTTGCTCGTCAGTAGCCAGGCCGAGCACGCGCAAAAGTGAAGTGACAGGGAATTTACGCTTTTTGTCGATGCGCACATATATGACCCCATCAGCCTCGGTTTCCATTTCTATCCATACACCGCGGGCTGGAATAGCCTTTGCGCCAAAGAAGATTTGGCCCTTTGATTCGTTTTCAGTGAAAAAGATTCCAAATGAGCGGGCGAGCTGCGGCACGATGACACGCTCGACGCCGTTTACGATAAAGGTGCCGTGCGGAGTCATCATCGGTATGTCGGACATGAATACTTCCTGTTCTTTAGCCACACCGCCCATGATTTTGTTTATGAGCTTTACGCGCACTTTTATTTGCGCTTCGTATGAGAGTTTGTTTTCTTTTGCATAGTGCTCGTCGTATTTCGGCTCGGTCAGTGTAAACGACGAAAACTCCAGTTCAAATTTCTTGCCGGAGTAGTCGGTGATAGGAGAAAATTCTTTAAAAACTTCTTTGATGCCTTCGCGGATCAGCCAATCAAATGAGGTGATTTGCGTTTCGAGCAAATTGGGAAACGGAGAGAGCGGCTTTTTATACTTAGAAAAATACTTCTGCGGTCGCTTGTTGGTCGTGGGCATGTTTTTAAAAATTTTAGTCTGACTCTCGGCAGACGAAATTAATGTTAATACTATTTTTAATAATAAAGACACAAAAACAAAGACGGTAGAAAAACTACCCTATCTTTTAAAGGTTAAACCAAAACTATTTATTTTTACTTATTTCTGATAGCAAAATATTTATATAAGCTACAAATACTAAGCTAATAAAGGCTTTTATTGAATTTCCGCATAACTCAATCTATCAATAGAGCTATTATACTCGCCCCAAAAACAATGTCAACCTCACCCCCGTCGCAGTGTATACGCGTCGCCCCTCTCCTAAATTTAGGAGAGGGGAAATTCATAGGTCCGACCTATACGGAAATAAAAAACCCTCCATTTTATGGGAGGGGGTTTGTGAATAATCACATTTGAATTTAATGATGCATGTTCACGGTGATTCTTTGGTGTGTCTTTGCAAAGTGTCGCAATGACCAGTCACACGAGCAAACCGATTTGAATACTTTTTCACCATCGGGTAAATGAATCTGGCCACCAGTAAAATTTTGCACATTAAAACCGGCATCATCATAAGGCAACATGCCTATCAACCAAGCCATCGGCGCAATCACACTCTGTAGACTGATAGATGATGGGCCATAACTGTGCACCTCTATTGCATTTGCCAAAACGCACTTAGTGATGCTCAGATTTTTCATTGTAGTGTCGGTCATGGAAAGAGAGCGTGGGCTACTGGGCCTTCTTCCGTGCCAATTTTCCGGCTCCACAAACTGACAATTTTTAAATGTCAGATATTCCATTTGGCAATGCTCAAATCTAATCTCGCCGATGATGATGCAATTTTCAAAAGAAAAATGGCATTTGTCGTCTTGCAGGTTCAGTATTGTCTTTCGAGCAGACTGATTCAGGTTTGAGAAATCAAAAAATTCTTTTTTGATTCTAATACTTTTCGGCGAAGCTGTCTCTTTGAAACAAGACAAGACCTCAGACTCTGAGTCTTGCAAGAATGCAGTGATCGCTTCAGTGTTTACCGACTCTTCGAGCTTGGTCAAGTTTTGGACTTTTGCTGTATCCATGGTTTTTGATTTTTAAATGAATTTATATTTAGATATTACCCTTCCGATCCAATATGTCAACCTGCCCACAAGTCCGACTTGTGGGCGAATAAAAAAGGTCCACCGTATTGATGGACCCCTTGTAGACGGCCTCCGTTTTACGAGGCTCTAAGTTTTCGCACAGCTTTATTCAAACTCCTGTCTAAAATACTTTCCGTTTGAAAAATATTTTCTGAAATCTGAGCGGAGCGCACATTTGAAAGATGTGTCGAAACCAATGCCAGAATTTTTGGAAGCAGAGCGACTATGTCTTCAAACAAGTCCACTTGCCCACCGAGAGAAAACTTTACCGATTTGCCATTCTTGCCTTCGTTGTACACTTCAAACACTTCAATCAAATTCCTAAAGTATTTGGTCCAATCGCGAGCAAGGCGCATAGTCTCTGGATTCAATTTTTTCTCGAGCATTTCAGTGAAAGAAATTTGAGCGACACTCATCATGTCAGCCAAACTCCCCTGACTTTTCGAAGCGAAATAAATATTTATTCGGAGCTTCAAATCATCCGGTTTTTCCCTGCGCGCTTTCGATTCTAAAATCCACCGAAGCAAGCCATTCTCATCCATACCATCTTCAAAAAGTCGATGCAATTCTATCGCTATGCCATAGGAAACCTTTTTTTCTTCCACAAGTTTCCTTACTTTCTTCGGCAATTCACAATAAAATATCGCCTTCTTTACAGTTTCTGGAGAGCGCTTGATGCTCTTTGCAAAAGCGGTGATGGAGAGCCCTTTTTTCTGGCTCTTTTTGTAGTGAAAAAGCTCTCGCAAATTTTGCGCTTCTTCCCACGGCTTCAATTTTTCATGGATGTTTTCTTCAATTTGAATTTGAATGGCTTTTTCAAAACTCATATTTTTCAAGAGTTTCGCTTCCACTTTTTTTGATTCAAAATGAGAAAGGAGGCACTCGCCTTTTTCTAAAGGTTTGCCTCTTTTGAGAGCCTTGGCTTTGCAATCAGTGCACCCATCGTTCCAAAGTAGAAAAATGCTTTCGAGTCTGCGCTGTCCAGCCACGAGCACGATGTTTGTGCGCTTGGCATTGTAAATCAATTTTCGCAAAGCAGACCTTGAGAACCTGCCTATCCAAAGCCGCGATATAGTGCGCACATACTTTCTGAAATTGTCGCGAGAGAGACGAAGCACATCCATTTCGTTTATAAGCCCGGTTCTGGCTATGCTGTCGGCTATGCGCAAGAGCTGTTCTTTTTCAAATTCCTGCCGAGATTGGGGGACTACTGTTATAGAATCGAAGTTTACGGTGATAATGGTGCTTGGCACATTTATCATTGGTTTTGAGGATTTTATGCTTATTTTCCTCTTCAACCGATTTTTATTTTTCATAGATCAAAGAGGTTTTTGTGACCCTCTGTCCGGAGTTTAGCAATTAAGGAATTGTTGTCAAATAAAAAAACCGAACGCTAAGTTTCGGTTTGCTTTTCTGCTTCCAGTGATTTCACAATCTCAAGATTCTTGGATTTTTTGTATTTCAGAGATAAATAGAATTTGAAGCCAGATTGATTTTTGTAACCTCTTTCAAAATCTACCACCATTCCCACTTCCGGACCCAAAAAGGAAAATAAATCGATAAATCTCCTTTTTATCACAGACACTGCGTACCAAGTTTCCACCAATTCTGCAGTCGTGAACGGTCCGAACAATTTCCATACTCTTCTCATGGGAATATACCCCTTGCTGTACGCAAAATACCTGTCGTTGGGCAAAGCCTGATGTAATCCCAAAATAAAAGAACGCATTATGTCGTCGACGAATTCTTCATTTGGCAACAGGTTTCTGCCTTGATTGCGTTCGTCGCGCTCAAGTATAATTTCCACGTTGTTGAAAACACCAGCTGGAATTCTGGCGTAAAGTTCTTTTGCGAAATCATACAATGCTTGTTTGTAAGCCATTTCATAAGGAGCTCTGTCTTTGCGAGTTCTTAATTTGTAAAGCCTGATAAAATTATCAGAAAATACTATTTGCTCTTGTTGCATATCAAAGAATTTAGTTATTTTCAGCCTACAGTATCATAGGAAAATGTCAAATTCCCTTCTTCCAATTTTCTATATTTTTCTGGTGGCCGGAGAGGAGCACTTTTGGCACACGATATTTCTTGCCTTTATATTCCAAAATTTCCGGGCGGGTATACACCTCACTACTTGAAATTCTTTCTTCTTCTAACGATTCAAATTTATTTAAAACGCCTTTTACTTGGCGAGAAATGGAATCAACTAAAATCATAGCTGGTAATTCCCCGCCGGTCAGCACATAATCCCCCACTGAAATTTCTTCAAAATTTTTTGCTCCGACTAATTTTTTAGAAACTTCTTTTACTCTAGAGTCTACCCCCTCATATCTACCAGAAATCATAATGATGTCAGTATATTTCTTCACTGAATCTTTGGCATATTTTGTATCGAATTTTTTACCGCTTGGGGAAAAGAAAATTATCTTCGCTTTTGCTTTGTTTTTAATTCGTAATTCGTAATTCGTAATTGTTTTAATTGCCCTCTCCACCGCCTTTATCACCGGCTCGGCTCGCATGACCATACCCGGGCCGCCGCCATATGGCCGGTCGTCGGCTTGGAGGGAAACATTGCCATCGGGCCAGACTTTTTTGTATTTGCCCGTCACAAACTTGCGCGGATTGTAAAAAGAAACTTTTATTTTCTTTTCCTTTATCGCCCGCGCCAAAATACTCTCGGAGAGATACGAGTCAAACATTTCTGGAAAAAGTGTAATGATGTGGAAATGCATAAATAAAAAATCGTGGTCTTATATTACCACGATTTTTTATTTATGTCCAAGAGAATATTCTTAGATTCCTTTCAAATCTTCCATAGCTTGGTCTACCGAGCTAGAAGCCGATGGGCGGGATGAACCGTCGGGCTCATTTATTTTGAGGTTTACACGAGCATTGTTCTTCATACCGATGACGCGAAGCAAGGTGCGGATAGCTTTGGCGGTATTGCCTTGGCGGCCGATGATTTTGCCCATGTCGGCCTGGTTGACCGAGAGCGAAATGAGTACGCCCATCTCGTCGACACTTCGGCTGATTTTTACATCGTTCGGAAATTCTACGAGAGCTTTAATAACATATTCTAGAAATTCTTTGTCTTGTTCCATTTTTAGGAATAGTGGAATACTGATAATTCGTGCAGTCCGACTAGAGTACTGCGCTTTATATATTGTAGCACAAGCGAAAGCCAGACCAAAAATTTTTGCGCCCGAGGGTCCCACCCGGTACTCCGGGAAGGGCGCAGGGACGAAAATTTTTGGTCTGGCTTAAGCGTACTGGCTATGCCTTTAACTCTTTGCGCTTCTTAGTAGCAGTCTTTCTTGGCAATACGTTTCTTGGCTTGCCTTCTACGATTTTTTGTTTAAGGAGAAAGTTGTGCACAGTATCAGAGGCCTTGGCACCCTCTCTTATCCAGTGGTTGATGCGGTCAGCTTTAAAGATGATTTCACCACCCTTTGGATTGTAAGAGCCCAAAATCTCTTGGAATTTGCCGCTCTTGGTAGAATTTTTGTGGTCGGTCAAAACGACGCGGAATTGCGGTTCGTTCTTTCGGCCTATGCGTTGTAGTCGTATCATTAACATTGTCCGCATATCCTAACAAAAAAGCCCTTTCCAGTCAACACTCTTTGTGATACATTGGAGGTAATGGAAAAAACCAGCTCGAAAGAGAGCGCTAAATACCTAGAGGGCACGATAACCGTCTCTGCCAAAGGAGTCGGTTATTTTCGTACTCCAGACATGAAAAACCGCAATGAGTCGATAGAAATTGAGCATGAAAATTTGAACACCGCCATGCATGGCGACAAAGTAAAAATTGAAGTTTTGAAACCAGCCCGAGGAGTATTTCAAGCGCAAGGCAAAGTAGTGGAAGTGACCCGCCGATTGAAAGTCGGCTTTGCCGGCGTGCTCGAAGAAGATGGTGGAAAGTATTTCTTGCTTCCATCTGATACTCGTATGTATACCGACATCGTGATTCCCGCAGAAAAATTGAATGACGCAAAAGTCGGCCAAAAAGTATTTGTGAAGATTACTAGCTGGGCCGACCCGGCCAAAGCTCCCGAAGGTGAAATCATAAAAGTGCTCGGCATGCCGTATGAAAACAATGCCGAGATGCTCGGTATTGTTTTGGAGAAAGGTTTTGAAGAAGACTTCCCTGCTGATGTTTTAAAAGAAGCACACGCGCTCAATGTGTCTACTTTTTCGGCCGAGGATTTGGCCGATAGAAAAGATTTCAAAGGCACACCGACATTCACTATCGATCCAGCTGATGCCAAGGACTTTGATGACGCTTTGTCGGTAAAAGAATTGGAAAATGGCGACTACGAAATCGGCGTGCACATCGCCGATGTATCGCACTATGTGCGCCCGGGCACCGCGCTCGATGCCGAGGCGCGCAAACGCTCTACCTCGGTCTATCTGGTAGACCGTACCGTACCAATGCTTCCAGAGGTCCTTTCCAACAACCTCTGCTCGCTGATGCCAAATGTGGACCGCCTAGCCATGAGCGCAGTGTTTGTGCTCGATAAAGACGCGCATGTAAAGAGCGAATGGTATGGCAAAACTTTGATATATTCCGATAAACGATTTACTTATGAAAATGCGCAGGAAACTTTAAATGCAGGCGCGGGCGACTACTACAAAGAACTAAATATTTTAAATACTCTCGCTAAAAAACTTTTGAAGAAAAGATTTGAAGACGGCGCAATATCTTTAGACCAAGAAGAAGTGAAATTCAAATTGGATGAAAAAGGTGTGCCTATCGCCGTGTATCGCAAAGTGCGCCAAGACACCAACAAACTGATTGAAGAATTCATGCTCCTCGCCAACCGCAAAGTCGCTGAAAAAATCGCGCTCAATAAAGAAGATGGTGGTAAAGAAGAAATATTTGTGTACCGCATCCACGACAAACCAGAAAAAGAAAAGATGGACGACTTGGCGCAATTCCTAAAGCGCTTGGGCTATAAAATAAATGTAAAAGACGGCGTCATTTCTTCGCACGATTTGAATAAACTTTTGGAGAGCTTGGAAGGCAGTGGTGAAAAAGAAACCATCCACCGCGCCGTCATCCGCTCGATGGCCAAAGCTGTTTACTCTACCAAAAACATCGGCCACTATGGTTTGGCCTTTAAATACTACACGCACTTTACCTCACCCATTCGCCGATATCCCGACACCATCGTGCACCGCCTACTAAACGAATACATCCACGGGCGCAAAATCACCAAGGACAAATGGCACGAATACCAAGAGATTTCTAATTTCTCGAGCGAGCGCGAAAAAGAAGCCGCCCAAGCCGAGCGCGAGAGCGTAAAATACAAACAAGTGGAATACATGACCATGCATATCGGCGAGACCTTTGAAGGCGTCATCTCGGGCATGACCGACTGGGGCATTTATATTGAAGAGAAAGAAACGAAATGCGAAGGCATGATAAAGCTCCGCGATTTGGGCGATGATTTCTTTGTGCTTGATGAAAAGACCCTGACCATCACTGGTCAAAAAACCAAACAAAAATTTACCCTAGGCGACAAAGTCCGCTTCAAAGTCGTCCTCGCTGACCTAGAAAAGAAAACGATAGATTACGCGTTAGTGAAATAAAAAAACCGCACTTTGCGGGATTTTTTATTTCGCAATCTGAACCGCTTCAGCGAGTTTGACAGACAGGAGGCGGGAGGCGCCTTCGGAGCCGACGGTCACGCCGTAGAGCACTTGGGCCCGGCTCATGGTCTCGCGGTTGTGGGTGACCACGATGAGCTCGGAATATTTGGAAAGGTTTTCAAGCATGTCGCCATATTTTCGGCTGTTGGCTTCGTCCAAGGCGGCGTCTGTTTCATCGAGTACTAGGAATGGCGGCGGATTTACTTGCGAGATGGCAAAGAGGAGGGCGATAGAGGTCAGGCTGCGCTCCCCGCCCGAGAGCATTTGCAAATCTTTAACCTTTTTAGTCGGCAAAGATACATTTATATCCACGCCGGTTTCAAGCGCTTCTTCACCGTCTTCACTATATTCATTTTCTTCATTTTCATATTCTTCGTCTTCCACTTCCCGCCCGGATAACCCGGTCGGACGGGTTTTCTTTCTACTTCTCTTCTTTTCCGAAATAGCTGAAATAAAAGCCGAGCCGCCGCCAAACATGAGGCGGAAGAATTCTTGGAATTCTTTATTTATTTTTTCAATGCCTACTTTAAATTCCAAATCCAGTTTGCCTTTTAAATCCACCACCAATTCTTCTAAATGTTTTATAGAAGTTTCAATGTCGCCCAATTCTCGCGCCAAAAATTCTTCGCGGGCGCTGACTTCTTCAAATTCTTTCATGATTTCGGCTCCCCCGCCGCCGGCATCTTCCAAACGGATTTTTAATCGTTCTATTTTTCGGCGTCGGTCTTCTTGTACTTGGCGTTCCTCTTTTTCGGCCATACTAACAACGACATTTTTATAATTCAAAATTTGGTGGCCAACTAGAACCGAGCCTTCTTTTATTTCTTGGTGAAATTCTTCTTCCTCTTTTTTCAAAGATTCCTTTTTCATGGAGAGGATGGAAAGCGCGCCCACAGCTTCTTTGCGACTGCCGGAAATTTCAAAGAATTCCCGCTCCGACTGCAAGTGCATTTGCCCTTCGACATCGATCTCTTTGCGCAAGTGGGCGATTTCACCAGCCAATTCCCCTTCCTCTTTTGTAGAAATTTCTAAGAGGGAATTCATCTCGCGCAACGAGGTTTCCAATTCCTCTATTTCAACTTCATGGTTTTTGGCTGGCGCAGAATTTATTTTCCCGCTAAAGAATTTGCTCAAAATCCCCTCTATCTTTTCTACGATTCGACGTAACGAAGGCAAGTCAGCAATCTTGGCATCATTCAAAAGCATCTCTGTCGTGCTCTTCAAATTGGAAAGTTCGGCTTCATCCAGCATTATTTTCGCTCCGCCGACTTCTGGTAAGATAGAGCGCTTGGCTTCTATCAGACCTTCAGCTCGGCCGATTTTGCGCGAGATTTCGTCTTTCTTTTGTTTCAATCCGAAAAGCTTTTGCTCGGCTCGCGAGAGCTGGTCGCGAAGACCCGACTCCTTTGGCTCTTCTCTATGGTGGCCGATTTTAGCCAGCTTGGCATCATAACCAGCGATTTCTGTTTCGAGTGCGCGCATCTCGCCATCTATATTTCTTTTTTCATCATTCAAATAAATTTCTTCGCGTTTTAGATACTGGCCATACAAACCTTCCAATTCAGTGCGGAGTTCTTCCGATTTTTTCACTTTCTCCACTTGCCCTTTTAAAAATTTTAAATGCGGGGCGATTTCTCGGCGAAGCGAAGAAACTTCTTTCATATTCTCACGCGTCTTTTCCAATTTTCGCTCACTTTCTTTTATCCGGTATTGGTA
>CALRBJ010000002.1:0-20236 GCA_943354205.1 Candidatus Nomurabacteria bacterium | reverse complement strand
GGTAAATTTTTAAACCCAAAGCATCTTCTACCATTTCGCGTCTATCTTTCGAGCTCGCATTCAAAATCCTATCCGCTTCGCCCTGCGAAATGATGTGGTGACCCGAGGAACCGATATTGACCGAGCTCATGAGCTCGACGATGTCTTTCAAGCGCACTTCCGAGCCATTTAATAAATAGGTATTACCGCCGTCGCTATATACTTCACGACTAATGGAAATTTCATCAAAGTCCAGTTTGCCCCGGCCTTCTTCATCGTGCGTCCATTTAAAAATCTTTTCTTTATTATCAAAAGTAATGGCCACCGACGCGCGCGACATTTTAGAAAGTGTCTTGGAGCCTTTGAAAATCAAATCCGCGCCCGCGCGCCCGCGCATACTCTTCATGGATTGTTCGCCCAAGACAAAACGCATGGCTTCCACCACGTTTGATTTTCCGGAGCCGTTTGGGCCCACGATGGCCGTGACCGGCGTATTAAACTCAAGCACGGACTTCTTTGCAAACGACTTGAATCCGTTTATTTCCAGACTTTTTAAATACATTAGTGGTTATATTATACTATATTGCCTCATGAATTTCAGCGAAAATGGCAGACCGAATTTTTCTAAAACAGTACGAGAGTAGGCATCCAATTTGTCATAGCCTAAAATCAAATTTCGTACCACAGACCATTCTTCTCGGCCAGCCGGTTTTATTTCTGGGGACGCGAGGACCGAATCCACCACTTTGAGCGCTCTATCGCGTGCTTGATCCGCCACTTCCTTTTTGCCAGCATCATGAGCGCGGAAAATTCTTCCGACTTCCGGATCCAAATTTGCCATATAGAAAAGTGAATTTTTTTCAAGCATGTTATTTAAATATGATCCAAGAGCGAATGATTTCTTCCGCTTTTGATTTTACAGAATCGTCGTTTATGGAACGCGACGGATTTGAAAGCGCCGGCTTTATATTGACCATGGAATCAAACTCCAAGACCCCATCCGGTGTTTCTTCAAAACGGATGTTGAAACCCCAAACATTGTTCTGGTGCGAGCCGTCTTTTACCAATTCTTCGCATGATTCTATGTGATAATCACTGCCGAGAGCGACTTTTTCTCGAGCAATATCCACTGTGCCTTTTATCATGGTGCCATACCAATTCTCGGCAAACTTCCGTACCTCGTCCATGGGCATTTTTTGGGTTAAAATCTTGATTTCCATATTTCCAGTATATCGTGTTTTAAAAGGTTTTGAGATATTGACAGCAATGATATAGAATGATAGTATGCTGACATAAATTCATTAAAAAACACTTTAGAGTCATGAAAAAAGATACAACCTTGGTTCGAAGATTGCTCCTGTGCATTCTTTTCTTTTCTTTTGTTTACATGTTTTGGGTATTTGTTGACCACAAAAATGATCTGACAAAAACAGAATTTTTTTCAGTAAAGATTCTCAGTATTGCCGGTATCATAATTGTTTATCTATTGCCATTACTCACTGTTAATTCAATGCGTGGCAAAGCATTAAAAATACAAAATATAAAACAAAGAGTTCCTTTTGAACTCAAAAAAATTGCACAGAGTTACGAAGCAGGCGACAATGGTGTAAAAACTCTCCACTATCTTTATTTGGTTTCCGCAAAAGAACGCGTATTTTTGTTCCGTTCCAAAGAAGATTTCGGAAATGGAGTGTATGTGCGAATTGAGAAGAAAATTATTCTTGAAACCATATACAATCATGATATTCGTTTAAAGATGAGTCCGGTTAGCGCCATAGAAAAAGTCTACGAACCAAGCCATCAATAATGGAAAGTGAATTAACTTAAACCCTCTGTTTATTCAGAGGGTTTTTTATTTCTTGCTTTTTCGAACGGTCGTTCTAAAGTGAAAGAAATGGTTTTTATCAATAGCTAATCATTCCACCCTTTTGCAGCCAGCGCGGCTTCGGCGGCTTTTTGTTCGGCTTCTTGTTTGGATTTGCCTTTACCACGAGCGATTTCTTCTTTGCCAAAAAAGATAGCGATAGTGAAATGCTTGTCGTGGTCGGGGCCGGTTTCAGAGACGACTTTATACGATGGCGTGGTGCCCACGTGCTCTTGTGAGAGCTCTTGCACGAGCGATTTGGAATCGCGCCAAAGTTTTTTCTTTACGATTTCATCGAGCTTGATGAGCAAATATTTTTCAATAAATTTTTCCGCTTTCGCGTAGCCCGCATCTAAAAAGAGCGCGCCGACATAGGCTTCAAATGTATTGGCGAGAATGTATTGGCGAGCTTTGCCCATATCTTTTGACTCGCCCTTGGAAAGGAGGAGGTAGCTATTCATATCGAGCGCTCCGGCGACATCGGCGATGATGACTGCGTTTACGAGCGCAGAGCGAAGCGCAGTAAGCTCGCCTTCGTTGTGCGTTGGGAATTTTTTATACAAGTGGTCGGTCACCACGAGTTCGAGCACGGCATCACCCAAAAATTCGAGACGTTCATTGTGATGTAAACCGGTTTTTGGGTTTTCGTTTATATACGAGCGATGGATAAATGCTTGGGTCAGAAGCGCTTTGTCCTTAAAAATAAATCCGGTCGCCTTTTCAAAATTTGAGAAATCAATCATTTTATTTTTTGATTTTCAGTTCGCAATTTTCCAAAAAGAGAAAAACTGTGAACTAAAAATTATTTACTATTGGTAATAATCGCGATAGCCTTGCCCAAAAGCGGAAGGATGTCGTCGTAAATCTTCAAGTCCCCTATTTCGGCCATGGGGAACCACTTGGCATCGGTAAGACCGCCTGTTCCTTTTTCCAAAGTGACAGGTGTGTACTCGCTTTGTCCCAAAAAGTAAGTGACTTGTTTTCGTATCTTGCCGGTGCCAGGCGGAGAAGCAATATATTCGTTCTCCCCGATTTGGGCTATCACTTTTATATCCAAATCAGTTTCTTCTTTTATTTCGCGAACTACCGCTTCCTCGGCTGTCTCGCCTTTTTCGACACCACCTTTTGAAAGTGTCCAGTAACCGAACACATCATGCACCAAGGCCAGATAAATAGTTCCTTCATGGCGCGAATACACTACCGCGCCAGCTTTTTGTTCTATCGGAAGCTTGGTGATATCAATAGGCTCTTCCGGTCCGCGCTGACGTTTAGAAGTTTGTTCCTTGCCCGGCTCGCCTATTTCTTTGTAGACTGCGCCAAGCACGCCGTTTATAAATTTGCTGGAATTTTCTCCGCCGAAAGTTTTGGCAAGCTCGATGGATTCATTGATGGCTACCTTTGGGGGCACTTGGGTGCGGTCGCCAAACAAAAGCTCAGCGAGTCCGATACGCAAAATATTGCGGTCTACTACACCGATTTTATTTATCGGCCACTCGGGTGCGGCTTTCTCAATGATTTCGTCGAGTATTGTTTTCTTTTTGAGAACCATCTCAACGAGGTCGGTGATAAATTTGTCGTCTTCCAAACCGGGCGCGAATTCTTCTACGTTTCTTTTGATTATTTCTTTGACGTCTTTTACTACCGTGCCTTTTGCAGTCTCAATCGGCTTTTCACCCGACAAGAAATCCCACTCAAAGAGCGTTTGGAGAACTACTGATCTTGAAAGGTGCCTGTTTGCCATAAATAAGGAACTTGTTTTATCAGGCTTTGGGGCCTATTAATTATTTTTTCGCAGATTTTTTCTTCGCTTGCTTCTTTTCTACTTTCGCAAGCTTGTCTACTACTTTGCGTCCGCGGTAAAAACCACAGGAAACGCACGCAGTATGGGTCTTGGCCTTCTTTCCGCAATTTTGGCAAACGGTCAAACCCGCGCCTACTAGCGCGTGGTGGCTTCGGCGATTGGCCGTATGCCCTTTCGTATGTCTCATTCTGACTGTCATGCCCTAAAGTATACAAAATATGGGGAAATTTGCAACCCGCCTCTTCGGCGGGTACGCCGAAGAGGCGCAACAAAAATCCTTTGATAATCAGAATTTTGTGATACTATTTTAACCATGACACCCGAAGAAAATCTAAAGAATGCTAGGCATACACTGGCTCATTTGCTCGCCCAAGCGGCGATGGAGCACTACCCTGGCGCACAACTCACCCTAGGCCCGGCGGTAGACAATGGCTTTTATTACGATGTTGATTTTGCTTCGCCCGCCGAAGCTTCACGCGAAGGCGGGGCACAAAAAATCACCGATGCAGACCTCGCAAAGGTAGAAAAAACCATGCGCAAGAATCTGGCCGACTGGACTGAATTTACCCACAAAGAAGTCTCGGCTGATGAAGCAAAAAATATTTTTGAAGGAAATGTTTACAAGGCAGAACTCATAAATGAAATTGCCGAACGCGGTGAAAAAATTACTTTATATACTTGCGGAAATTTTACCGACCTTTGCCGCGGCGGGCATGCCGAAAACCCAAGCGAGGAATTAAAAAATATGGGGTGGAAATTGGAACGCATCGCCGGCGCATATTGGCGTGGAAATGAAGACAACAAAATGCTCACTCGCATTTATGGTTTAGCTTTTGAAACAGCAGAGAAACTGGCTGAATACGAAACCCAGATGGTAGAAGCTGAAAAACGCGACCACCGCAAGCTCGGAAAAGAAATGGATATATTTACTTTCGATGAAGATGTCGGCCCCGGTTTGCCACTATGGCTGCCAAACGGCGGAGCGATGATTGAAGAATTGGAAAAGCTCGCCAAGGAATCCGAATTCCAAGACGGCTATGTCCGCGTGCGCACGCCACACTTGGCAAAGGACAATATGTATCTCACCTCCGGACACTTGCCCTACTACGAAGACTCCATGTATCCGGCGATGGAATACGAAGGTGGAAAATATTATTTGAAGCCGATGAACTGCCCGCACCACCACAAGATTTTTGCTTCGCGCCCGAAAACATATAAAGACCTGCCACTACGCCTGGCCGAGTACGGCACCTGCTATCGCCATGAAAAGTCTGGCGAGCTTTTCGGCCTCATGCGCGTGCGCACACTGCAGATGAACGACGCGCACATGTACTGCACCGAAGAGCAATTCGCCGACGAATTTAGAAAAGTGAACGACATGTATTTGAAATACTTTAAAATTTTCGGTATTGGAAAATATGTCATGCGCTTTTCCACCCACGAACCAAAACGCCTCGGGGAAAAATATTTGGACAAGCCCGAACTCTGGAAAAAGACCGAGGACATGGTGCGCAAGGTTTTGATAGATTCCAATATCCCATTTGTAGAAGTGCCAAACGAAGCCGCTTTTTATGGACCAAAGATAGATGTACAGGTCTATAGCGCCATTGGCCGAGAATTCACCTTGGCCACAAACCAAGTAGACTTTGGCATCCCAGAGCGCTTTGGTTTGGTATATAAAGACAGAGACGGCAAGGACAAAACTCCGCTCTGCATCCACCGCGCGCCTCTCGGCACCCACGAGCGCTTTATCGGGTTCCTGATCGAGCACTACGCCGGCAACTTCCCCACATGGCTCGCGCCCACACAGGTAGCCATCGTGCCTGTGCGTGAAAACCACAATGAATACGCCGGCAAAATCGCTGAGCTTTTGAAAATCAATTTCATCCGCGCCGTACATATGGACGACGATGAAAACCTCGGCAAGAAAATCCGCAAAGCCAAAGAAATGCGCGTGCCCTACACTATCGTCATCGGCGACAAAGAAATAGAATCAAACACGCTGACGATTGAGAAGCGAGAGGGTGAAAAGATCTCGCTTAAAGTAGAAGAATTTGTCGAAAATTTATTAAAAGAAGTTAGAGAAAGAAAATAAATAAAATGCTAAACAACAATACTTACAACTTAATGATGCAATTAACCGTTGAGCACCTTTCGCTCTGGAGAATAAAAAATGAATATATGAAAGATGCCAAGAAGTCTCCCGATTCCAAAAAATTCTGGGCCAAAATGCTCAAAGACAAAGAAGCCCACATCCGCGAATTGAAAGTGCTGATAAAGAAAGAATTGAAATAAAAAAGGTGTTACTTTTCAGTAACACCTAAATTCTGCATGTTTTTCTTTTAAAGAAATAAATGCAGGTAACATCTTACAGCTTTCAACTCGTCAGCGTAGCCAATGCCAAGCAATCCAGAAAATGGAGTATTTTTGGATTTCTCAAAAGATTTAAGAAAGCCTATTTCTCCTCTCAAGAGGTTGCCTTTGTTGTCAGATCCAACATCACAATAAATGGAAAGTTGGTACTTATCACAAAAACCAACGGAAGAAAATAATGCATTGAGTGAATCGGTTTTGATAAAACGAAAAGATGATTTAAGTCCATCAAAACCAGTAGAAACAGCCCAGTTCTCCTGATTATTGTTCCAATACCCGACAGTTGTCCATCTTCCGATTTTTAATCGTCCATGGATTTCTGCTTCACCTAAATGATACGCTATCCCCGTGGCAACATCACTCTTTTTCCCAAAAGAAAATTTCATCCAAGCTCCGGGCAAAACTCCTGTTAGTTGAGCGTGAGTCCACGTTTCAAAGTGACCCGCAGCGGTCGGTGGAACTGGACGAACAGTGGCAGAAAGGCTCGGGATATTTCCGAAAGCAACAGTAATTTTTTTCACTGGTTTAATAATTCCAGCAAACATGAGTCCTTTTGAAACACTTACCCCGTCATAGTCAAAAAATGACCAAGATTGGACTTGGAAATACTTCGAGGCAAACCATGTTGCACCACCACCGACGCGCAAACTGATGCCTTTACTCACGCTGGGGAATTTATTTGTCGTCGTAAAGTCCGCGTTTGATAATATGCCAGCGTAGGCATAATCAATTTTCACCGAATCCTTATTTTGAGCAAAGGTAGAAAGCGAAATGAAAGCTATTAGAATAGCAAAGAACATAATTTTTTTCATAATTATCTGGGTTTTTTAGTTAGAAAATTCTAGCTAGATAATAGCATACATGTGATAATAAGTCAACTTATTATAAGAGACCTCCCCTAGGGCGGACCTAGGGGAATCAACCTAAGCGAATCCAATCAAATAATTCTTCTACATGAGAATTTTTTATGTCTTCAGGAATAGCCTTTTTATCAATAATCTTTGATTCTTTTCTAATTAATCCAAAATAATCTTGAAAACTAGAATGTTTGTACTCTTCTAGATATTTAAGTGCGATTTTCACATTTTTAATTCCACTCTCCTTCCAATCAGACTGTACGAGTTTTATACAATTCAAATGTATGTATGCAAAAAGATACCTGAAATAGTTTTCTATGCCCACATGTTTAGATTTAAACTTTCCCTCAAATAAACTCCCTGTCCTCTCGTACTTTTTATTAAAATACATGGCGTAAGCTGTAGAAACCTTACGCATATAATCTGTGATTGTTTTATCTAGTTCTTTATCTTCCCCTAGGTCCGCCCTAGGGGAAATTAAAAATATGTGAAAATGGTTTGGCATCAGTGTCCAAGCTAAAATTGAAACAAGAGTTTCTCCTCTCTCAAAATCATACGCATCTATACCAATATCGACTATTGAATCACGAAAATTAAAACTGTTTTCAGAATTAGAAACATAAAGAAGTTTTTTAAAACGATCGTAATCTTCTCGATCAAGAAAGATTTTTTGTTTACCATTCCCACGATTGTAAATATGATAGTACTCTCCTTTTACTAAATTATGTGGCCTTAGTCCCATAATTATATTATATATGGAATAAAAACTTTCCCCTAGGGCGGACCTAGGGGAGGTTTCTTAGTCTAAAATTTCTCTACTACCCCAATATTTGTTATTGCTTTCGTAGTAATTTTTTATTGTTGGCAGGTTGTTATTAAAAAACTCTTTTTCAGTATCAGTAATACTTTTACCAGAAATAAGCACTTCATCTATGCGCCACATTTCTTTCAATATTTTATTTAGGTTTTGTTCTACGGGCATTTTATTTCAAAAATAAAAGTTTTATGGCGATGAGGATTAGGGCGATAGCGAAGATCTTGGTCAGAGTGGTTTGGTTTATGGAAAGGGCGTAGTGTGAAGCGACGATGGAGCCCACGATAAAGCCGATAGCGAGCAAACCGGCAATGGTGATATTTACATGTCCGGCGCGGTAATATTCAAGAAACGCAAAAATAGAAAGTGGAACCACAAAAAGAGCGAGACTGGTGCCCTGGGCAGTGAGCTGTGGAATGCCGGCTAGAAGAACGAGCGCCGGCACCACCACGACTCCCCCACCAATACCCAAAACTCCTGAAAGCCCTCCGGCGACGAGCCCTATCAAAATATATAAAATGAAAATCATTTAAATATCTATCTCCGCTAGTTTTGCATTGGCTTGGATGAAGGATTTGCGAGGGGGAACTTCCGAACCCATGAGAATGTCGAAAATTTTATTGGCTTCTTCTGCGTCTTCTATCACTACCTTTTTTAGTATTCGGCGGGCAGGGTCCATGGTGGTCTCCCAAAGTTCTTCCGGGTTCATTTCTCCCAAACCTTTGTAGCGTTGCACACGAATTTTGTTTGATTTCTTTTTCTCTTCTACTTCTTCTGTTTCTCCTGCAATATTTTCATCTCCCTCCTGTTCTTCTTCTCCTACTTCTACCACCGCATCGGCATCTTTGCCGATGATTTTATTTTTTTCATCGTCGTTGTAGGCGTAGCTGATAGATTTTCCTTTTTGAATTTTATACAAAGGCGGTTGAGCGATATATATGTAGCCCGCATCGAGCACCGGGCGGAAATGACGATACAAAAGGGTAAGAAGGAGTGTGGTGATGTGGCTACCGTCCACATCGGCATCGGTGGCGATGATTATTTTGTGGTAGCGAATTTTAGAAAGGTCAAACACATCGCCGATAGCGGTGCCCATGGCCACGATAAAATTGCGCACTTGCTCGCTCTGCATTATCTTGTCCAAACGAGCGCGCTCTACGTTTAAAATTTTTCCGCGAAGCGGAAGGATAGCTTGGGTGCGGCGGTCGCGGCCTTGTTTGGCCGAGCCTCCCGCCGAGTCTCCCTCTACCACGAATAGTTCTGATTCTTCTGCGCTCTTGCTTTGGCAATCGGCCAGTTTGCCCGGCAAGGTCATGCCTTCAAGCGCGCCTTTGCGGAGGATGGAATCCTTGGCAGCTTTGGCGGCCTTGCGAGCTTTAAGCGCGAGCACCGCGCGCCCGAGGATAGCTTTCGCATCGTCCGGATTTTCTTCCATGTAGGCGGTGAAGGCTTCGCCGAAAACAGTCGCGGTTGCGCCCTGCGCTTCTACCGAACCGAGCTTTGCTTTGGTCTGGCCTTCAAATTGGATTTCGCGGAGTTTTACAGAAATGATAACGGTCAAACCTTCAAGCACATCTTCGCCAGTAAAACCGCCATCGCTCTCTTTCAAAATATTATTTTTCTTCGCATAAGTATTGAGCGTGCGAGTGAGCGCCATTTTAAAACCGGTCACTTGCGTACCGCCTTCGGGGTTGTAAATGTTGTTTGCAAACGGCACGATGCGGTCGGAAACATCGTCGACATATTGAAGAGCGACTTCCACTCCCACATCGTCGACTTCTTTTTCAACATAAAAAATATTGTCGTGCACCGGTTTGTGGAAACGATTGTAGAAGCGCACAAAAGAAGTAAGTCCTCCTTCGAAATAGAAAGTAGTAGTTGGCAGTTCCAGACCAAGCTCTTTGAAATAATAGGCATCGCTATAATCTACCTTCGCGTCCATTTCGCGCGCATCCACGATGGTGACTTTTAATTTCTTTACGAGGTAGGCTTGCTGGCGCAAGTGGTGCTCGATAGTTTTTAAATCAAATTTTAAATCTTTAAAAATTTCTACATCTGGTTCAAAAGTAATGATCGTGCCGTGCAGTTTAGACGAGCCGATTTTTTTGACCGCGCCCTTCTTTTTACCTTGCGAATATTCTTGGGCAAAACGGCCGCCATCGCGATGCACTTCAGCGCGCGTGTAGACTGAAAGAGCATTTACTACAGAAGCGCCCACACCGTGAAGCCCCCCTGAAACTTTGTAGCCCGATTCATCACCGCCGAATTTTCCGCCGGCGTGCAGTGTGGTCATGACGGTTTCGAGCGCAGACACTTTTGTTTTGGAGTGAATGTCGACAGGGATGCCGCGGCCGTTGTCGACTACGCGCACACGATTGCCCGGAAGCAAAGTGACTTCGATATGGTCAGCAAATCCACCCATGGCTTCGTCGCGCGAGTTGTCGAAAATCTCCCACACCAAGTGGTGCAAGCCGTCGATACCGGTCGTGCCGATATACATGCCCGGGCGCTTGCGCACTGGCTCTAAACCTTCAAGCACCGAGATAGACTCGGCGCCGTAGCTCTCTCCTTTACTATTAGTCTTTTTTACTGTTTTATCAGCCATTTTAATACCTATATTATAGCAAAAAAGCCCCCAATTTGGAAGCTTTTTTGTGTGATTTTTGTGGCTTTTCTGTCTTGTAATGAAAGGTTATTTTAGCGTATAGAAGCACCGAAAGTTTTAGCCGTCTCTTCTTCCAATTTTTTGTGCAAGGCATTCACCTCGGCATCGGTCAGAGTATGGTCGATACTGCGATAAGTAATTCGGTAGGCGTAGCTTTTCTTGCCAACGCCGAATTTTTCAGCATTTTCGTATTCGTCCACTAGCGCCATTTCCTCAGCCATATCACCCAATACGTCGCGCACTAAATCAAAGTAATTATTTGGCACGAACGACGCGGAATCGACGACGAAAGAAATGTCGCGCACGACCGGCGGGAATTTGCTAACTTCTTTGAATTTCTGTCCGAGCACGAGCTGCTTTTTCACCCGCTCATCCTCGCTCCAGAGCAATCGAATATCGGGCAATTCCATGCCGATGATGGCGAGGCGCTCCAAACCGAATCCGAACGCCCAGCCGTTGTAGCCCTCCACGCCGAAATTTTTCAGAACATCTTTGCGCGGAATCCCTCCGCCCAAAATTTCCACCCACTGTTCGCCGATCTTGACCTCCACTTCGAGCGACGGATCGGTGTACGGGAAAGTGTCGGGATTGAAACGCATCTCGGTCTCGGCGCCAAAGAGCGCGTGCACGATGTCGGTCAGCACTTTTTTCAGATCTTCGATAGAAAGAATTTCTTTTTCGTCCGGCACGAGGTAGAGCCCACCGAATTGATGGAAAATGTTCATATGCCGGCGATCGATCTCGTCTTTGCGGTACACCTTGCCGTAGCACAGCACGCCAAAAGATTCTTTCGCTTCGATTTTCTTTTTTATTTCCGGCAGTTGCAAGTAGTAGTACCACATTGTCGTGTCTTGCGTGCGGAGAATGTGCTCGGGGTCGACATAGTATGTGTCGGAATGTTTGCGAGCTGGATGATCCGGTGCAAATTTGAAGAGATCGAAAGCGACTTCTGTGGAAACAATTTCTGGGATGACGACATTGTCGAAATCGGAGAGAAGCGGAATCGCCCGCGCCTTTTCCACGAGCGCGAAAAGTGGACTCCCTTCCGTGCGCGACAGATCCGGCATTGCCAAATATCTCTGCATCCGCAACGCCTCCGCGTCAGTGCGGGATTTTAAATTATTCAAGAGAACGACCTCCTCATCGGTATTTATTTTTATATCTTTTTTCATTTTATTTATTCGAAAGCGCTACTAGAACAAATTCGCCGTTTGTATAGGTCATCACAAAATCGTGATTGTGTTTGTTTTGGAAACGGCCGGAAGAATATGATTTTACTTGGTCAAAAAATGCATTCGACTCATCCGCAGAGAGTGATTCTTTTAAATAAAAAATTCCTTCGGAAATATTGTCTTGCGAGCTATTGTAAACGACTATGTGGTTGTGGATATCGGTCGATGTTCTGCTCATGCCCCGATTGTAGCCGAAATGCCATAATTTATCCAGTGAATATCAGACTGCTTCTTTCAAGTATTTCCATATGGCATACATGGCATAGGTGTCGAGTTTGCAATACGTTTTTAAATGTTCGATTTTTTCCAAAGATTCTTCTTTTGAATACTCGCCTCGAGCGACCTTGTCCCAAGTGTTTGAGGCAGTCGCGCCTTCTTTTATGTCGAGCGTTTTATAAGAGAGCTCGGGTGCGAGGACGGGCAGGATATATTTTATAGAAGTCTTGCCCTTGAAATTGGCGTGGATAAAATGCTGATTTGTGAAAATATCCATGAGGTCTATAATTCTAGAATTCAAGTTTTCCAAAAAATCTCTATGTTCTGGGTTCCTCTCTATCAGATCTTTATTCCTACCCATTTCAAAGCTCTTGTACCAGACGATGACACTCCCCTTCTCTGGCAAATATTTTTTGAGCGCTAAAATAAATTCTTCGTCCGGATTTTTGTTCTCGGTAAAAATAAATTCCGCATGGCTCGGTTCGCTTTGGCCTTCTTCTAAAATGTGGAGCGAAAACTGAAATGGAATTTGGTTGAAGGGGCTGTAGCCTGCAAACCTCGGGATTCCGGCCGCAAAAGTCTCGTAGTCCAGGAAAGAAATCGGAAAAGAAATCGCATCTAAAAAATTAGCTATTTCTCCCTTGTCCATGAATACTCTCCCCGACTGCGTGGCATCGACTTGGTTCCTCTGCTTTTCGGAGAGTTCGAATTCTTTTGGCACATCTTCGATCTTGAAAATTCCACTGTCCACCAGCTCGGCCAACTTTTTCTTGGACTGACCGATGCGAGAAATATCGTGCACGCTATAATCCGGCACTTGTGGATTGGAATACGAAAAGGTAGTGCAGTGCGAGCTTCGCCCGCGGGTTATGCAAGCGCACGAACCAAAAGGCTCTTTTTCTTGAGACAAAAATTCTTGCGCGTCTTTCATTTCTACTGCGACGGTCTCTGTGATTTCAAGAACATTTTCGGTGAAATTTTCTATGCTGAAAAGCTCTCTTATATTCAATTCTGCTCCGCGGACATATTCAGCATTCAAGCGAATCAGGTTTAAAGAGCCGATAGCAATTCCTAGCTCTTTTAAAACTAAATATTGAAAGGCAATATCATAAGAATAAAGCTCGTCTTTGGCTTTTTTATTCTCTCCGCTGTTCGAGGCTTTTACTTCGTACAAATCATATAGATTCGTATTTTTGTTCCAAACCAAAATATCGCAGACAACCTTGTACAAATTTGTCTCAAAAACTGGCTGATATATGACAGGGGTTTCTGCTTTTAAAAGATCTTCCGTTTCTATAGAGCCGTCGCGATCCTCGATCAAAACTCCGCCAGGAAATAAATCCCGCGCTAAAACATCCACTTCATTTCCGGTCTCGATAATTCCTTGGTCGAAAACTGACAGAGGCTTTGCAAAATAAATCTCCGGCTTGTGAGCCTTGAGCCATGCATTCTTTGCGCAATCTTTGTATATCAAATAGTCAGTTTTGGTGAGTTTCATTTTTTTCTTTGCCTTGAAAAAGCTCGCGGGATTTGCGGGTGATGGCGAGGATGCCCAAGACGACGATGTATGTGGAGAAAACTTCTGCCGGCATTTTGTACGGCAAGTCAAAAGCAAAATCTAAAAAGAATACCCCGCCGATGAGTACCGTCCAGAGGATGACATATATTTCGCCCGGGTGGCGGGATTCATAATACTTGCTCCAGCGCTCGAATTCTTTGTCGGCGCTGAAAATAGAGAGAACAGCGATATAAACAGCAGCCACAGGGCCTAGCGCTGCTTCAAAACGATTCTGATCCACAAAATCGAGTATCACAGTGGCAAACATGGCGATAGTCCAAAAAATACTCATGTAGCGCCAAAACCTGGATGGAAGCATGTGTGCCTTTTTCATACCCTTATTTAACCCTTTTTTTAGCCAAAAAACAATCAGCGCTGTGGTCATCGACCATGCCGATGCCTTGCATGAAAGCGTAGCAGATGGTCGTGCCGACGAATTTGAATCCGCGAGCCTTCAGATCAGCGCTCATGGCGTCGCTCTCTTTGGAGTGAGCACGATAGTGCGCGAGGCCTTTAGGCCGGCCGATGATGGTCTTGCCATTTGTAAATCTCCAAATATATTTCGCAAAAGTTTTAAATTCCTTTTGAATTTCCAAAAATCTCTTTGCATTGTTTATAGTAGATTCTATTTTTAATCTGTTGCGAATGATGCCCGCGTCTTTCATCAGCCTAGCCACATCTCGCGCAGTCATCTTTGCCACTTTTTCTGGATGAAAATCGTGAAAAGCTTTGGCAAAATTGTCGCGCTTGTGAAGTATACATTTCCATGAAAGGCCAGCTTGGTGCGTGTCGAGCACTATCGCTTCGAAAATATCCAAATCTTTTTTCTTTGGCCGGCCCCACAGCGTGTCGTGATATTTTTGCATACGAAAATCCGCGCCCACCCAAGGGCAACGGATCTTCGCGCTGATTTCTTTTGCTTTGTTTTCTTTTTTTATCTGAACTTTCTTTTTCACTTATATTATTTGAAAGCGTTTAGGATGATACCGTAAGCGAGGAAAGTCACGAGCTGGCATCCAGCTGAAATCCAAAACATGCTCCATGCCAATTTCTTTGGCTTTCCGCTCCACATAACGCCGCTCGCAGTGATCGGCATGACAAAACCGAGCCAAGCCCAAAAAGCTACCTCCATATTGCCACCAAATTTTGCCAACACAAAAATCGACAAAACTGAGAGGATAAATTGTGTGATCATCATAGGAACCATGCTTTTTTTCATATCAGCCTTTTGCTCCGGAGTCATCGTCTCTGGATCGCAACCTGAAATCTTTATCCAAGCCTTTTTAAAGAGCGGTCCGTACCAAATAAAACCGATAATCATAGATACCACCGCACTGACTAAAATCGCTAAATAATTCATATATTTTAAATTTATTACTTTCTAATACCCTAATTATACTACTTATTAAAACATGGTCAAAATGAGAACAATACCGGTAAGAGCGATAGCGATAGACGAAACCCGATTTATTTTCTCTAAATCTAGGCGATAATATTTTTTATGAATAAAATTAATGGCCTTGGAGAATAGTAGCCACCACGTAAACGAGCCCACCGCTACAGCCGCCACAAAAGCTCCCGCCATACCCAAGCTTTTAAAAGAAGCCACCCCGACCGCGCTAAAGACTAGGCTGAAAGAAAAGATGAGGACTGGGTTTGCGATAGTCAGAAAAAAAGTCGACCCGAAATCGCCCCATTTGCTTTCGTCTTTGACCAATAATTCATCATTTTTTATTTTCATACCTAGCCCGTGCGCGCCCAAAATAATCAAAGAAAAACCAGCGATGACTCTAAGAATTATTTTATACGAAAGTAAAAAATGAGAGATAGAATGCAAACCAAAGACGACTATAGAACTGTAGAAAATATCAGCCGAGACGGACCCAAGCGCAGAGATCGCGCCGGCTTTGAAGCCGTTTACCAGCGTGCGCCTGACACACAAAAGACCGACGGGGCCGGTGGGGATAGCTATCATAAAGCCGATTATTATTCCTTTTAAAATAATTGAGATGATCATTTTTCTCCGATCAATAATGAATGGCGACGAATTTTAGCTTGCCCAAGTCGTCCATTTTAGGTTTTAGAATTCCAATTTCATTTTGCCAAAATCTGTCGTCTTTAAGAAGCTCGATAATCCACGGAAAGTGCGCATCTTGCGAATAAATTATGCCATCTTTCGACATTAAAGGCGACAAGTATTTCAAGCAGTCTTTGGTAGAGAGTGCGAGGTCTACATTCATACATGCAAGCGCGACTGGCTCTTTGAAATCAGGCAGGGTCTCGCTAAAAAATCCTTTATGAAATTTTGTGCGCGAGATATCACCATACTTTTCGACATTTTCTCTCACTTCATCTATGCGCACCGCATGAGAGCCTTTTGGGAAATGATGCTCGCGACCATAAATACTCTCTCCCCCCGCTTCTTTATTTTCTGGCATACCTTCGAAAGAATCAAACACATGAAACTCTCGCTTTGCGAGCTTTGCCACCAGAGAAAATTTGGCGGTAGAACCTCCATGAAATGCTCCGCACTCCACGAGCGCTCCCGGGATGTCGCCCAAGTCGAGCATCGCGCGAGCGATATGAATCATCTCGTGCTCGGTGTGCGGGCAGTCTACCAGATACGATATGCGATAAAATTTCCAAACCAGCATTTTGCGCTGCCAAAAAGTAGTGGGTGTTTTTGTTTTATGAAAAATAAATTTGCATGCTTCAGAGAAATCTTTCGGAAAATAATAAATTTTCCGATACAGATAGTGTATCGGCCAAGGAGATATTTTTTTAAGTTTGCTTCGGAGTGTTGCCATTTTTTTTATTTACTTTGCTATTTTGCGAACTAATACAAATGGGGTCATTTTATTCCCCTGCCCGAGCGGATTGTCGAGCAATATTTCTCGAATAGTTTTTTTATCCAAGCCGACGCCAGCAGAGACGCCGAGCACTTCCACATTTATAAAATTCGCATCTACGAGCACAGCGCTCATACCCGTATTCTTTTCTACCGTTTCGCAAATCTTTTGCGGGTGCGGTGGTGGGAGCACGGCATACTCGGTATATGGATACATGTCCTCCGGAATAAAGCCGTCGATTTCAGAAACGTGATGCCCGGCAATAATCCAGAAAAGCCCGCGCACGCCAATCAACTTTCCAAATGCGCCGATGACCATGGCCGGGATTATGCGCCACACGCCGGCTATTTCTATCGCGAGCTGCATTTTCTCGGGCCGGCTCCAGGCCGTCATATTTTTGTGCTTTTTAACGCCCTTTACAATAAATCGCGCCAGCCAGGAAACTTTGACGGTGGAAATATGGCGCACATTATTTCCGCACACTGCCACCAATTTTTGAGACAAAACCACCCAGTCGCCCTCTTTCCAAAAAGGCTTCACATTCTCGGCCAACACCGCTTCCAAATTCTCGCCAAAGCCGATCATCCTGCTTTTAACCGGGATGCGCTCATAGGCAACATCATTGATAGTTGTCAATCTTCCATCCAGGGCTCGCGGGACATTTGGGTCGTTATCGGCTTGTTTCATAAGGCGGATTATAACAGAGAGAGCCCCATATCAAAAACTGGGGAAAACAAGCGAAACGATATGAAAAATTTTTATATCGCGAAGCTTGAATCTCTACCCCAAGTTTACCCAGAATCCAGCATCAGATAGTTCTGTATCAAAACCTGATTTTACAATTTCGTGTTCCAAGTCTTCACTAAAGTCGCTACCGGCTTGTATCAGAACACGCCCATTTTTAGCATTGTGAAAAGCGCAACCGATGTCGTTGCCATCTTTGGAGACACAGATTTTATCATCTCGCACCTCTGGTTCGAATCCTTTCCTGATAAAAAACTCTCGGAAAACATTTTCCAACTTTTCAATCTTTTCTTGTATTGTATTTAATGTCTCAAGCATATAATTTATTATACCAAATCCCATTCACGGCGGAGGCGGAGAGATTCGAACTCTCGGTGGCTTTCACCACACAGACTTTCCAGGTCTGCGCACTAGACCGCTATGCGACGCCTCCGCCCTAAACAGGATTAAGTCCTATATTTCTACCTTATTTTGCACCTTCTCGCAAGATTTTAATTCTATCCGCGATGGGCGGATGAGTAGCAAAAAGTCGCGCGGCCCAAGGGATTTTCTTGCCAGCGGTCGGGTCAGCAATATATAGGTGCGCGATGGTCGGTGATTGGTGGCGAAGCGGAGCGGAATATTTGCCAATTTTTTCTAGCGCGCTCGCGAGGCCTTCGGGATAGCGAGTGAGAAGCGCGCCGGAAGCATCGGCCAGATACTCACGCTTGCGCGAAATGGCTAGTTGCATGAGCGTGCCGATGATTGGTGAGAGAATGGCAAAAACAATTCCGACAACCATAAGTATTCCGCCCAAATTCCCTTCTCTGTCATCACTCCTGCGCATCCCACCCCACATCATACTGCGCAAGAAAAAGTTTGAGAGTATGGAAATAAAACCCACGAGCACCACCACCATGGTAGAAATCTGCATATCTCTATTTCCAATATGCGAAAGCTCGTGAGCTATCACGCCCTCTAATTCTGTTTTATTCAAAATCGCCAAGAGCCCAGTCGTGGCGCACACCACTGCATGCGCTTTATCGCGCCCAGTGGCAAAAGCGTTTGGCGCACTATCTTCCACCACATATATTTTAGGCGTTGGTAACCCAGCGGTAATGGCCAAATTTTCTATCGTCGTGTAGAGCTCGAAATACTCTTGGCGTGTCGCCAATTTTGCACCAGCCAACTTCAAAACTATTTTGTCGGAATACCAATACGAAACTATTTGAAGGACAATAGAAAAAACTGCAAACACATACACCAAATCCGGATTTTGAAAATAAAAGCTAAAAAACCATCCGAGCCCGATGACTACCACAAAAACCACTGCCATCAAGAGCCATGTCTTCGTAATATTTTTGGATTGTTGAGTATAGAGGGTGGACATTAAATCTTAACTTCCAACTTGGAACCAAGAGCTTCAGAAATTTTTTTTAGAAATGATATGGTCGGATTGTATTTTCCTGATTCAAGCCTTGAAATAGCGGACTGCCCCGTACCTATCTTTTTAGCCAAATCTTTTTGAGATATGCCTCGCTTTAATCTCTTGTCGAGAATTTGCCTAATTATAGAAAACTCCAAGCCCATTTCATTGTAAGCTTTTTTAACCTTTGAATCTTTAAGCATTTCAGTCTTAAGTTTTGTATACGTTGTCATATTTATATCCTATCACATATATGTTATATAAGCAAGGAAAATCTTTTTTTTGCTAAATCCAGGTCTTTTTTGAGTATTTTGTTCTGTTTTTTGACAAAAGCATGCAGTAAATATATTCTCCCGCCATGAAAACAGTAAATTATCCTGATGTGCTTTTTCCCGGTGATTCTTAGTTCAAACAGAGCATCCCGCAAACTTTTACTATATGGCAGGCCAAGCTTATAGTTGTAACTTTCTAAAAGATCCAAGGTGCGCAAAACTCTTGCCTGCACCTCCGGTTCAAGGTTTTTAATAAAATCATCTATCTCGCGATGTATTGTTTCAATCTGCATTTTAAAAAATTAAGGAATTACTTTATATTCTTTAATTTATTATCCACCATTTCTATTTCGCCCTTGGTCTTTCTGCTTTTTCTACAATATCATTAAATGCACCCATAACCGCAAATTTATTTGCATCATCTTCTCGATAAAAATAATCTCGATTTTCTTTGCCTGTATATTCTTGGTATATTTCTTGAATCTTCTTTACTGTTTCTGAAGTAAGGGGAATTTTTTCTATCGGCACTCCTCCACCAGCAAGAGTAAGACCAATTTTACCACGCCCTATCCAACCATCACGCTCAGCATTTGGATGAACTATCACAATATTTGGAGCAATAAAATTAGTCGGCACATCGCCGCTCATTTCTAGAATTAATACATCTCCCAAATCTGAATAAGTTACATTTTCGATTGAACCTAAAGGAAACAAGCTTACTCCTTCGTAATTTTGTTTTATATTTTCTATCGTAGAAACTTTCTTGTTTTCTATATTATTTTCTTGATTTTCCATTTTTTTATTTATTAAGTAATTTTAAAATTTCACTTCTACTGGATTTTTGGCAGCAGAGTCGGAGGCGTCGAGCTGGAAGAATTCCATTTTGGAAAAGTGAAAGATGCCGGCGATAATATTGCCTGGGAAGGATTCCACTTTGGTATTCAAGTCGCGCGCATTGCCATTATAAAATCGGCGCGCAGCTTGAATTTTATTTTCAGTATCAGAAAGTTCGTTTTGCAATTGCAAGAAATTGGTGTTGGCTTTTAGTTCCGGATACGCTTCCGAAATCGCAAACAAAGATTTCAAAGTTCCCGACAAAGCATTTTCGGCTTCGCCTTTTTGCGCAGGAGTAGAAGCTTGCATGGCTTGCGAGCGAGCAGCCGAAACTTTTTCAAATGCTTCCGATTCGTGAGTAGCATATCCTTTTACCGTATTTACCAAATTGGGGATCAAATCATAACGGCGTTTGAGTTGCACATCTATATCGGCCCAAGCTTCCTGTGCGCGGTTTTTAAGACTGACAAAACCGTTATAGGCAAATACAAACCAGAGAATGAGAACTATTAAAATACTAAGTAAAATATACATATTTAAAAATTATTATTTATAAATTAGTTTGATTATACTAACAAAATATTCAAACGTAAAGACACTGCTTTGCACAAACAATATTGTTTGTGCTAGAATTTACATGCTCATAAAACCGAGCATTTATGCACAGAACACGGTCTACAGGTGCAAAAGCACCACAAATCACACGCGAAGAAGCTGCTAAGAAAAAGAAGTAGTAATTCGCAACAGGTTTTACAACAGAGCGTCCCAAAAGG
>CALRBJ010000001.1 GCA_943354205.1 Candidatus Nomurabacteria bacterium | reverse complement strand
TTTTCTGATCATCCATATTTATAAAAATTAGATTCCTGATCCGCCTCCTCCGCCACCAGAACCTCCGCCCGAGCCTCCACCTGACCCACCACCGGCAGGAGGAGTAGAGGTAAGGGCATAGGTAACTTCTATTTCGCGCTCTACCCTGTTTGGAGCGTTTAGAACATTTGTATTGTACCCCTTGGAATCTATGGTGGTAGAACCATTTACTGTGTCTTTGATCACATGCACTATAGCATTTCCTCCACCAGAATTAGAAATAGTAAAGTCAAAACTAGTGCCTACGCCTGAAGTGATAGTCACCGGTGAAGCATTGCAAAATATCGGATTTACCGGCTGATTACCAGGATCAAAATATCCTTTTTTGTCGAAAAATAATCCGCACTCGACGCCAGTGTCAGCGGCGAAGAAAGCGACATTGCCCTCTTTGGCACTCGCAGAGAGCCTGATCTCTTTCAAGGAAATACTGGAAATACCAAGAGCTACCGAGAGCAGTATGCTCGCCACCAAAACAGAATAGAGAATGACAAAGCCTTTATTTTTATTTTGATATTTATTTTTAAAAATATTTTTTTTCATTTTTTAATTGCTAGAACCGACTGGATCTATCCAATTTAATAAATTCTCCGACATAGAGACAGTCCCCACCTTGTCACCATAAGTAAATGTGACCGTAGAAACCACACTGACCTCGCCTTCGGGATTGTAATTTATCCAAAGAGGATTGGACCCGCCGATGGTGACATATCTTTTAAAAGTAGCCTGGCTATTTGCGCTACGCTCATAAAAGCCATTGTTTTGATTGTAAACAAGAGAACAACCAGAGATCGGGCACGATGCTACTGGAACTGGTGTGCCAGAAAAACTAATCGGCCCACCAAAAAGATCAGCGCGAGGATCTATATCGCAACCAGAACTAGTTCCCGTAGGTAGACATGAGGAAAGCGAGGAGAGAAAATGATCCCAACCATTGCTATCAGCATAGAGAGATTGGGAATCTCGGACATTGTGCACGAGCTCTAGGCCTTCTTGTGCCAGATATGTGGCAGTCAGGCGATTCTTTACATAAGTGGAATCTGAAATACCGAAAGATGTCGCCACAATGATGCCTAGGATAGAAACGGTAAAAATAGAAATGGCCACGAGTGTTTCGATAATCGTAAAGCCACCATTCTTTGACTCGGCTTTCTTGAAAATTGGAAATTGGAAATTGGAAATTTTATTCATATATTTAATCATCAGTGGCGCGAGCAGACACAGTGGTCTCTATGTTAAAAGGATAATCCTGACTCTTGTATTCTATACTGCCAGAAAGACGGATGATCACTCTCGGCTGTGAATAGTCATTGCTAGCTAGATTGTCAGAACCGATGACGGTAAAACCAGAACGCAATACATCGAAACTTATTTTTTCGTTATTATTCGTGGAATTTAAATTGGCAAAAGTGGTCCCACCGTTTTTAGACTTTTGCAAATTACCAGAGCCTGTAATAGCATAAATGATCTGATCGTTTGCATTGCCAGAAGCCCCATTGAAAGACTCGATCGCGACCACGCCAGAATTGTTTGGGCAGTCTTGTGGATTTTCGATAGACGCGGATGGCCCCACAGTCTCACCGGAATTGAAACAGTGATAATTCGTACCCAGGCGAATATTTCGCGACATGTCTTCCATGACAAAGCTCAAATTGTCTTCGAGCGCGCGCAGAGCCTTGGTCTTGTTGTGCAAATCGGTAGTATTTAGCGCGGCGCCGATGCCGAGCTCGACGATGATCACAAAAAGCGCTATCGCTATCATCATTTCTATTATTGTAAAACCTTTGTTGTTTTTCATATTATTCCACGCTTATTTGACCACTCGCCCTCACGCGCACTGACCTCGCAAAATTTCCACTTGCGCTAGAGATCTCTATGCGAGCCGAGGATAAGACCGGCACGCCATTCGCATATATGGTAGCATCTGGGAAAGGCCTGACGAAAGTGATCGAGAGCTCGCAAGGCGCAGAACAAACCGACTCCCCTGTGCCATTGTCTATGTATATATTCGACACATTGCCACCATTCATGGTGATCACATCCAAACATTCATTGTTCTGACTGCAACTGGTAAAAGGATTTCCGGTGTAGTCCAAAACAGTATTCCCGTCTGGAGACAAGAAATAAATAAACTTAGAAGGATCTATTTGATTGAAATACACACCATACATAGGGGGCTGACCCGCGATGAATTGCTTGTTTGGATCGGTTTGTATGAGGCCTGTGATAGCTGAACGCTGAGCCAGATTGAACTCGAGCGCCACATCTTGGATTAGATTTTGAATATTCACACTGTCGGTAAAGTCGGAAAAATTAAATAGCACCACTCCGGCCATAATAGAAAATATAGAAATAACCGTGATGATCTCTATGAAGGTAAACCCTAAATTATTTTTGATATTTTTTTTCATTACAAAATAAACCAGCCAGCAATCGTACCCAAATCTATACTAAAGAAAAAAGCGATCATGAGCCCGAATATCATAAACGGCGCAAATGGAATCTCACTGTTCATATTGTACCCACGAGCGCGAGAGAGCAGAATAAATATCGATATGATCGCCCCCGACCAAAAAGCAAGGAGTATGGAAGCGATGCCGTGCGAAAGGCCAAGCATAAAACCTATGCCGAGCGCGAGCTTGCCATCGCCCAAACCCATCCACTTGCCTTGTGAAAGTAGAAAAATCAAAACAAAAGGCGTAGCGAGAAAGGGGCCGGAAAGAATCTGGCCCAATGTCGGCAAGTGAGGAGAAAAACCATGCGAAGTGATAAAGAATAAACCTAAGAATGCAACGAAAGAAAAAAGATACGATAAAGAGTTTGGAATTATTTTGTGTTTTGCATCGTAGACGGCGATGACGAGCAAGATTGACATGAGATACGCGTAGTAAACGATCATGAAAGCAAAATTGGCAGGAGATAGAGCGAGCACATAGTGCAATTTGTAAAAAAGCAAAGCGAAAATCAAGCCAGAGAGCAGTTCGACTATCGGATACTGAACCGAAATTTTGCTTTTGCATTTCTTGCACTTGCCTCCTTGGAGTATGTAGGACACGACGGGTATGAGCTCGTGCGCTTCCAACTTTTTATTGCAATTGGCGCAGGCGCTTCGCCCACCCAAACCCCTTTGGGTATTGAACCTAAATATAACGACATTCAAAAAGCTTCCTATTATGGTACCAAACAGAAATATGATTATGCCAAGTAGGTAGTCCATTATTTTTTTATGTCGTAGACAGGATCAGTGCCGGCAAAATCCACCGCAGAGCCTCCATTGCCAGCGCAACCAGTGCTTGCGGCCGCATCGGCATCGGTGTTCAAGACAGCATTGCCACTCTCCATAGTGGCGCCCAAGTGATAGCCCGTGCAAGCGCCTGCCCCGCTACCCAATCCAAAGTATAGATAATTTGAACCAGTGCTTGGATCTGTCGGGATTTTAGGAATAAAACCTTGAGTGACTAAAACTGATGGGTTTGCCGTAAAAGCCGGACCTTTTGCTGGATAAACAAAACCATTCGAATTGTAATAAAGTTCAAGCGCAGTAGAGAGTTGGCGAATATCAGAAACTCTTTGAGCGTCGCGACCACGAGCTCGAGCGCTATTTATTGATGCGATTATAACCGCAGCGAGAACGCCGATAATAGCGATGACTACAAGCAATTCAATTAGGGTAAAACCTTTTTTAGTGTTTTTCATATTATTTATAAATTATTTTAATTAGGATAATTATAACATGGCAAACAAAAAACCCCGCAAGCGGGGTTTTTTGAGTTCTAGATTTCGCACCCCTCCCTTTCCCTCCCCTTAGCAAGGGGAGGGTCGACTCCGAGCGTAGTGAGGAGCGGGGTGGGGTGCAGAAAATTAATTACAACTCGCCGTACCCACAGTCAAAGCTGGAGTGGTTCCACCTGTGACTGAGTCGTAGGCAGTGCCCGAGGCATCAGCTCCGCGAGAAGTGCCTTTTGAGTCTACGCACCATGCGCCTCCGGCTGTCGTCGGCAAGGTAGATGCCACCGCCCAATCAGATGAGCTTGAGTAGCAAGTAGGTACGCCACCGGCAGTTATAATACCTGCTATCAAGGTAGCGGCATTGTTTGTGGCGGTAGAATCATACATAGAACCAGTGACTGTGGCTGTGCACGATGCACCGGCATCTACTACTGTGGCGCTAGTATTGTATTCCCCACCGTTTGTTTGGTTATAAAGCTCGGCTTGTGAACGAATGTTTGCAAGCTGGGCTTTTACCGCTGTCTCTTTACCCTTTTCACGGGAAGAACCTAGCGAAGGCAAAATAACCGCTGCTAAAATTCCAATAATCGCAATAACAACTAATAATTCTATTAAAGTAAAACCTCTCACATTTTTATTTTTCATGATTAAATTATACACCCAACAAAAAACCCCGCAAGCGGGGTTTTTTGTAAATCAACTATTGATTAGACACAAGCAGTAGCGCCGGCTGCAGGAGCAGCAGGTTCTGTTTGAGACTTACCAGTTGAGTCTACGCACCAGTAACTACTACTACTACTAGGGAGAGTGGCTCCAACAGACCAAAGAGTTGGAGTAGATCCACACACCACGCCTGTAGCACCGGCGGTAGTAAGGCCTGATACTAGGTTTGAAAGATTATCAGTTCCAGTGTTAAACATACCAGCTGAACATAGTGAGGCTGTACCATAACCAGCAGCAGTACCAGTTCCAGTATTGGCTTGTGAATACAATTCTGCTTGTGCACGCATATTTGCCATTTGGCTCTTTACTGCAGCGTCCTTGCCTTTGTTGCGAGCAGAACCTAGAGAAGCGAGAACTACTGAAGCCAAGATGCCGATGATAGCGATGACCACGAGGAGTTCAATCAAAGTAAAACCTTTGTTATTTTTCATATTAAACTTTCTAATTTTAATTAATTTATTTCCACTCCCTCTTCCAAGGGAAGGAGCAGAACGACCTAATCTTCTAATGGACCAATTATAGCACTAAAGAAAAACATAGTGGGAAGAGTGCGGGTTGTGGATAACTTAAGCACCCCTAACCGCACTTCGCTACGCTTCGTGTCGACTTCCCCCTTTAGTAATGGGGAAGCAAAACCTCCCCCTACAAAGGGGGAGGTCGGTAAATTTTTTTAGAAAATTTCCGGGTAGGGGTTTTAGATTTACTGTATCCCTCCCGCAATATTGTAGATAGGTACAAGCACAGAGGTCAAAAGTACGCCGACACCCAAGCCGAGCGCCACAATCATGATCGGTTCGATCAAGCCCACGAGGGTATCCACCGCATCGTCGACTTCCCTTTTATAAAAATTGGCGAGAGTTTTCAATATTTGGCCGAGAGAGCCAGTTTCTTCGCCCACTTTTACCATTTGGACCATGATGCCGGGAATGACTTCATGATTTTTCTCGAAAGCAGAGGACAGCGAGAGACCAGACTTTACATCTTCTTCAGCTTGCTTCATAACATCTTCGTAGACTTTATTGCCCACCACCGCACCGGTGATTTCGATAGCGCGCACGATAGGGATACCAGCCGAGAGCATGGTGTCGAGATTGTCGGCGATGCGCGAAAGGTAGAGCTTGGTAAAAAGTTTGCCGACAGCCGGAAAAGAAATCTTGACCCCGTCCAAATATGTTTTACCAGACTGGCTTTTGGAAAGACGCCAGAGATAAAAGCCAAAAACTATGATCAAGATCAGAATGAAAATACCGTAGTGCACAAAGAAATTGGAAAGTCCGATGACGACCTTTGTATACAAAGGCACAGTCTGGCCAGAGTCGACGATGATGGCAGAGAGCTTTGGAATGACTATAGTAAACATAAGCCCCATGACCACAAAAAAGGTGGCGATCACAAAAGCTGGATAAATAAGAGCGTTTTTAGTTTTGGAAGTGAGCGCATACTGACGATCGAGATAGTCAGCCAAGAAATTGAATGTCTGTGTTAACTTGCCCGACTCTTCGCCGGCTTTGACCATGTTTATATAAAAGTTTGAGAAAACATCGGGGTGTTTGGCGAGAGCGCCTGAAATAGAAAATCCGGCCTGCAAATCATCCACCACTTCGGTGAGCTTTTTAGAAAGCAATTTATTTTCAGAATTACCCGCCAAAAGTGAAAAAGCTTTGAGCGCGGATACTTGAGCTTCGAAAAGGGTGGAGATTTGGCGGGAGAGGATGACGATGTCTTTGGTCTTTACATGTTCAAAGACTGCCATTTGCAGGAGGGGTTTTTTGTCAGCATCGTCTATAGAAACCACCACGAGAGCTCTTTTTTGCAGAGCAGAAATGGCCAAGTCTTTATTTACCGCATCGACCGAGCCTTCGCGTTTTACTCCTTTGTCATCTACTGCTTTGTATTTAAAAAGTGGCATATTGTTACACTAAGCGTTCAAGCGCTTTTGGATTAAATGAATAAAGGTAGGCGTTTTCAATCGTGATTTCGCCTTTTTGCACGAGCTCTAGAAGAGAGCGATTCATATCGATCATACCCTCGCCCATGCCGGTCTCGATGACCACATCGATCTCATGCGTGCGCTTTTCACGGATCAAATTGGCCACGGCATTGTTGTTTATCAAAAGCTCATACGCTGGCACGCGCCCACCGGTGATGCGAGGCACCAATCTTTGGGAAAGAATGCCGATCAAAGAACCCGATAGTTGGACGCGGATTTGGTCTTGTTGTTCCGGAGGGAAAGAATCGATGATGCGATCGATAGTCTGCGAAGCATTGTTCGTATGCAAGGTAGAGAAAACCAAGTGCCCGGTCTCGGCAGCAGTAACCGCAGTTGCAATAGTCTCCGGAGAGCGCATCTCCCCCACCATGATCACATTCACATCCTCACGGAAAATAGATTTGAGTCCAGAGCTAAAATCCTTTGTGTCTATACCCACATCACGCTGGTCGATGAGTGACTTTGCCGGTTCAAAAAGATACTCCACTGGATCTTCGATGGTCACGATGTGTTCGGCGCGCTCGTGATTGATAAGGTCGATCATGGCCGCCATAGTGGTGGATTTACCCTGCCCTACCGGACCCACGATGAGGAAAAATCCTTGCTTGCGACGAGCAAATGTTTCTAGAACTTGGGGTAAATTCAATTCAGATAAAGATTTTACTTTTGGTATCAGGCGCATAGCCACGGCTATCTGCCCCTTGTGGATAAAAGCATTTCCACGCAAGCGCGCCTCTCCGCCTTTGTAGTTGTAAGCGAAGTCCGCTTCTTGGCGCTCTAAAAATTTAGCCGTGCTTTCCTTGCCGATCATCTCGGTTAAAAGACCCTTCATGTCGTCTTGGGTCATCGGCTCATGCTTTACGAGTGTGATCAGCTGACCGGATACACGGATAGCCGGAGAGCGCCCAGCTGAAATATGTAGGTCTGAACCCTTTTCATTTATCACCGCCTCTATCAAACCTTCGATTTCTTTTTTGTAGTCCATATTTTTATTTTATTATTTTCCTTTCTTATTTAAAATATCCGTCACTTGGGTGATGACTTCAGCCGGAGTGGCATTGGCCTTTATGATGTAACCGTCAGCACCGAGCTCTTTTCCACGCTCGATATCTTCTTGTTGTCCACGATTGGAAAGAATAATTTTGCATGAAGCGGTGCAAATTTTTTCAGAATTTATTTTCTCCAAAAGTTGGAAACCATCCATAACCGGCATTAAAATATCCATTAAAATAATGTCTGGCTTGGCGCCTTCTTGGAGTTTTTGCAAAGCGATCTCGCTCCCGAGCGCAGTATCTACCTCAAAACCGCTCTGGGTAAATTTGAGCGCATACATATCGAGGAGGAAGCTATCATCGTCGATTATTAAGATTTTTTTCTTGGTTTCAGCCATATGACTATATTATACACTACCTTCTACATCTTCCACTTTTTTTGTTTGGACCATTGAGTCGGAATCGGATGGTACAGTATCATCCTCTCCCCCTTCCCAGCCTAGGTTGTACACTTCTTGGAATGGTACGAGGCCCTGCAAGTTCTTTACCAATGCATCCTCGGCCATAGTGAGCATGCCATGCTCGCGGGCTACTTTATAAATCTCTCCTTCTACTGGATTTTTCAAAATAATACTCTGGATTTCCTTGTCTATTTTAAACATTTCAAATACTGGCATACGACCACGCAAGCCACTTGGGCAGTCGGAAGTGGCTACTGGCTCATACATATCTTTGCCGATCGGCAATTTCTTTTTAAATTTGGCGGGCAAATCGGCGAATTGCTTGTCGATCATCTTCATTGCGGCGACGTCTATAGCCACGGCCTATTTACCAGTCGGGCAAATAGTGCGTACCAAACGCTGAGCGATAGCGAGAATTAAAGTCGGCGCGATCAAATACGGATCCACTCCCATGTCTACCAAGCGAGGCACAGCGCCGATGGCATTGTTCGTGTGCAAAGTGGCAAGCACTAGGTGGCCGGTGAGCGCGGCTTGTATCGCCAGCTGGGCAGTTTCTTTATCACGAATTTCTCCAACCAATATGATATCGGGATCTTGACGGAGAATAGAACGCAAACCGGCGGCAAAGGTATAGCCGATCTCGGGCATAACTTGGGATTGGGCCACATCGGGAATATGGTATTCCACCGGATCTTCGAGCGAGACTACATTGTATTTCTCACGATCCATTTCTTTTAGCATCGAGTAGAGAGTGGTAGTTTTACCCGAACCAGTCGGACCAGTGATCAGTATAAGTCCGTATGGCTTGTTCATGCCTTCACGCACTAATTCTAGATTTTCTTCCGACATGCCGAGCTCGTTTAGAGCGCGCACCCCGCGGTCGCTATCCAAGATACGCATCACTACCTTTTCCCCATAAGCCGTCGGCAAGGTAGAAACGCGAAAATCAATTTTTCTGCCGTCTATAATAGTAGTGATGCCACCATCTTGCGGTTTGCGTTTTTCATCGAGGCGCATTTTGGCCAAAATCTTTATGCGCGCCACGATGCCCGAATACACATTCATCGGCAATACCAGCGAAGTATGCAGTATGCCATCCACGCGATAACGCACTTTTACCTTCTCTCCTGTATTTTCGATGTGTATATCAGAAGCCATACCTTCGATGGCATGACGAATGATCACCGCCACTATCTTTATGATCGGCGCATCTTCGACTATCTTTTCTTCCTCGCCCGGTTTCAATTTGTCTTGCGGATTCTTAGCTTTGTCGGTGATCTCGCGCGCTTCGCTTTCAGAAATATCAGTCGTATCGAAATCCGAAAGAGCTTTGTCTACTTCGCCAGAGAGGCCTTTATAATTGCCCAAAATCACTTTCAAATCGCTATTTGAAATCAGGAAAAGTTTGTAGGGCATACCCATCGAGCCTGCGATGAACTGGAGCGCATCCATAGCCTCGATATTTTCTGGCTGTGTCACGCCCACTTCGAGCACATGATCCTTTATTCCAATCGGAGCAAAGGCATAGTGCGTGGCCGAATCCTCGGGAATATATTTAAGTACATCGAAAGAAATGCTTTTCGGATCGATCGATTTGGTCGGCAGATTGTAATACTCGCTTTTGTTTTTTAAAATGTCTTCTTCTTTTATGCCGATGGAAGCGAGCGCATCATCAATACTCCCGCCAAATTTTTGGGTAGACAGCGCTTCAATTTGAGGAATCTGCTCTTCGCTCAAGATTCCTTTTCCTTTTAGTTGATCTAAAAAACTCATATTTTATTTATTTTAGTGCGTACTAGGAACAGTGGCTGGAGGAGTGTTTGTCCCGCTAGTTGGAGGTACTGCAGGATTTGGAAGAGATGGGTCTACGCCAAGTGGTGCAAAGGGGTTGTTGCGTCCTTGATTCCCTTCTTGGACTAGGTTTATCGTAAAGTCTTGCAGTCCAGAAAAAGTTGGGCTGGCAAATAGCGAATCATCGAGCTTTATGTTTTTTAAATTTAAAAGTATAGACAGGAATTGAGCTCCCACCACGCTATCCCCCTCGGGCAGTGGAGATTCTGCGCTCGTTGGCGCAGGGTTGGAAGAAGTGAGGCCGACAGCCGGAGCTGATTCCTTTTTGAAGATAAAGTTGTAAACGACGATGCCTACCACCAGTATGACCACTCCTATTATTATTTTTTTGATTAATTTTTTCATCTAATTTTTTAACCAGTAAGTCTTAATTTTAAAATCATATTTGTACACATCAGACACACCATTTGCAGTAGCGCTATCCACCGAAGTGAACGCTATGGAGCTGATGTCGATAATGCGCAAGCTCTTTTCCAAATCTTTCAAGAAATTTTGGAAATTATTGTACGTGCCGGTGGTGGAGAATTCCAAATTGAAAATACCGTAGTCTTTGCTGGCAGTGGCTAGATCGTCAGTCGTACCAGTCACAAATCCGCTCTCTGCGGTCTTTTTCTTTGGAGCGTCGAATTTCACATTTTTTAAAATCATGCCGTATGGAGTGGCGATATTTTCTATCTCAATAATCATCTTTATATTGTCTGGATTGTCTGGAAGCAATTTATTCAAGCGCTCGAGTGAAGCTGGATCGAATCCGGAGTAGCGAGCATTTAGTTGGTCGCGCACAGATTGGAGCTTTTTAGAATTGGTCAACGCATCGCTATATGCTTGGCTTTGAGTTTTTAAAGTGCGCAAACTAGCATACATCGGATTTGTAACCAAGAAAAAAGAACCGATAGATGCGATGAGAAGTATTGCTGGTAGTATGTATCTGGTCATAAATTTATTGTGGATTATTCATACGATTTAAAGACTCGCCGTACGACACCAGCGATGGATCGACTGAAAAATTCAAATCAAAGGAAACATTGCCTTTTTCATCGAGCGACAAATTTGAAAATAGAGGGTCTAGAATATATTTATTTTGAGTCAGCGCGTCGGCTTGAAGAGCGATGGCTTTATAGGAGGCGGCAGTGCCTGACATGATCACTGATACCTTGTGTGGATTTTCGGTTATGGAATAGGAGAATTTTGTAAAGCGAATGGATTTAAGTGTCAGCTCAGAGAGGGCGGAAAAGATCGGCGAGACCACGATATGTTTGCCCAAGATTTCTTCTCCGGAATTTATCCGACGATCGAGATTTTGGAGTACAGTGATGAGCGATGGCTCAAAGGCAGCTTTGGCGCGAGCCAAATCGGCTGATTGTGAAGCAATCGTTTTAGTCAAAACAGATTTATAAAGATACACTCCGGCTAGCGAAGCGAGAGAGGCGAAAAATATGACCGTGGCGATGAGGGTGGCCACAGACACATGGCGCACCGGGGCTGCGCGCTCGGTGGCTAGAGGTTTTTTAGGTATAAAAGATGTTTGAAAATTATTGTCCATTTTTTGTTTATCCTTCTAGGTCCATATATTTTTATTTATGATTCTAATTTGCGAAGCGCGAGCCCGAGCGCCACACCGAATTCTGGACCGGCTGATGCAAGCACTGGTTCTAAAAATGCCGGCGCTACGACTTTGTCAAATGGATTGCCTTCTACGACTTCGGATTTAAAATTTGCTTTTGCCAAATCTAAAAATCCTTTCATCAGTACTCCTCCACCAGAGAGTATGACTTTGCTGATAGTTTTATTATACTTCTTTTCATAATTAAGCACCACAGAATTTGCCTCCGAAAAAATAAAATCTGTGGATAGACGGATGAGCTCGGGAAGCTTTGGATCAGAGCCTCCTGCTAAACCAAAATCTCTTTTCATCTGCTCGGCGGAAGCAAAAGGAATAGACAAGGAAGCAGATATACTGTTTGAGATGTCTTGGCTTCCACGACTGACGGTGTGGAAAGTTCTAACCACGCCATAGTCCATGATGGTGAGTTTGGTTTTAGAAGCGCCCATATCGAAAAGGAGGACCGAGGAAAGCTCGTGGCCAAAGTTTGCGCGGATGGCCGAGAAAACTTCTATTTCGTAAAAAGTGGAATTTATATCGGCTGATTTCGCCACTTCGCGATATTTTGTGATGATGTCGTTTTGAATAGCCACGACCAAGACTTGATTCTTGCCGTCGCCACCACCCTCGATGTCTTCCCTCTTTGGCACTGCCCACCAGTCGAGAGAAACTTCGGAGATAGGCACTGGAATATATTTGCGGGCCTCGATCGGAATGATGCTTGGATAATCTTTTTCTTCTACCTGTGGGGGAATATCTACCATGAAAATCAAACTGGCTGAAGAAGGGATCGAGAGTGCCGCATCGGTGGTAGTGACAGTAGATTCTTTTAGTAAATCCTTGAGGGCAGAGGAGATCTTTTCCGCTGATAGATTAGTGACTGTGCCGAGGTCGGTGCCAGCGTATGGCCCGAGCGAGATCGCGCCGTATGTTTCGAGCAGGGCTTTGCCGCCCTTTTTCTTGAGCTGGACGACCTTTATGGCCGAAGAACCGATGTCGATACCGACCACACTCGTGCCCGGAGCGCCCTTAAACATGCCTTGGAATTTGCCTATGATATTTTGTAGAGGATTTCCCATTCTTTTAGATTATAATTAGCGTAATTATAGCACAGAGCTCAATATAAAAAACACCACATGCCTTATTTCCTAGATACTATTTTGGATTTTCTATTTCCTGAGCGATGCCTCGGATGCCACAAAGCGGGGGTTATTTTGTGCAGCGATTGCGTGATAAATCTGCCGACCTTCCGCGAACAAGAAAATGATTTTGTATTTTCCACACTCAATTATCAGAAAGAAATCGTGAAAAAGGCCGTGTGGCTTCTGAAGTATCGCCGTAAAAAAGAGTTAGCTAAAATTTTTGCCGGCATTGTGTATGAAAATATTTTAGAAGAAATACCGGACCTGAAAACTTTCGAAAATTTTTCTGATCCTATTTTGATCCCTATCCCCCTTTCAGAAAAGCGCTACAAAGAAAGAGGTTTCAACCAAGCAGAGCTCATTGCAGAGCATGTGTCCGATATGTCGGCCACATCCGGTGGACGATTTGTCCTTGAGAAAAATATTTTAAAAAAGATAAAGGACACTCCGAACCAGGCTCGTATAAAGGACAGATCAATTCGCCTCGAAAATTTAAAAAATTGTTTTTCGATATCTGAACCCGAGGGAATACAGAAAATAAAAAACAGAAATATTATTTTAATAGACGATGTCATCACCACCGGCGCCACCCTACTCGAAGCCAAGAAAACTTTAGAAAAATTCGGTGCGAAAAAAGTGTACGCGTTTACAGTGGCACACTGATTTTTAATCAAACCCCTCCCTGCCCTCCCCTTGTCAGGGGAGGAAAAGCGAAGCGATAGAAAAAATTCTCGCGCCCGAGGTTCCCACCCGAGTACTCGAGGGAGGGCGCAGGGACGAGAATTTTTTCCTCTACGAAGCTTTGCTATAATCCTCAGATGCCCCAATCAAATCAAAAGCCCTTCTTTGAGAATCTGGATGCGCTTCGGTTTTTTGCTTTTTTGACGGTTTTTGTGTCTCATTCTGTTTTATTCTTGGGATTCTCTGGCGGAAATGCGACCTACCTTTGGCTAAAGAAATACGTGCTCACTTCCGGCGACTTGGGTGTGAGCTTTTTCTTTGTGCTCTCCGGATTTTTGATCACCTATCTCCTTCTCACCGAAAAAGAATCTTCCCCTAGGGCGGACCTAGGGGGAATAAATATAAAAAGTTTCTACATCCGGCGCATTTTGCGCATCTGGCCAGTATATTTCGCGGTTGTGATTTTGGGATTTTTTGTCATTCCGCATATCTTTTCTGATTTCACACACACCTTGCCTTTTGGCATCTCTGCCAGAATGTCTGATTTGAAATACTATGCTTCATTTTTAGCAAACTTCCGCATGGCTTCCGTCGGCGCCACCAGCCTCGTCCTCGCCGTGCTCTGGAGCATATCGGTCGAAGAGCAGTTTTATCTAGTCTGGCCGTGGGTCGTTTCTTTTTTGCCAAAGAAAAATTTGTGGAGAATTTTTCTTTTTTTCTCGGCTGTCGTCGCCGCTTCTTTTATTTACAAATTCCTGCATGCCTACAATTATGAAGTCCTGAAATACAGCACATTCTCGGCTGTGTCCGATCTTTCGATCGGCGCCACCCTCGCCTACTTTGCTTTTTCTTCAAATAAATTTAAAAACTGGATCACCAAGCTTCCGCGTTTTAAAATCGTATTCATTTACTTAGAAACTCTCGCATTCATTTGTTTCCGCGGATACATCAGCCTGTTTTTAGCGCATCTTTCAAATCCAAACTGGTACGCGCTCTACATGTCGGCCGAACCGCTTATCTTTTCCATCCTCTTTGCGCTCATCATAGCCGAGCAAAATTGGAGTGAGAATTCTTTTTATAAAGCCAAGAATTTCAAGCTCCCTTCCCACCTCGGCCGCCGCTCGTATGGCCTTTATTCCTACCACATGATCGCCTTTCTCATCACAGCTGTCATCGCCACCTCTTTCGGCCTATCCTTCCCCTACTCCTCTCCTATCATATTCATCACCTGCATCGCTTCAGCTTTCATCTTGACCGCCAGCCTCGCCGAATTGTCGTACAAATATATGGAGAAGAAGGTACTCCGGTTGAAAAGCAGATTCCAAGGTGAATAGAAAAAGTTAAAAAACTATGATAAAGTAGCTCGGGCAGGATATAATGGAGACGTGGTGGAGTGGTCTAACATACCTCTTTGCTAAAGAGGCAGGGTTTAATCGCCCTCGAGGGTTCGAATCCCTCCGTCTCCGCAAAAGAACATCCTCACCACATTTTTAATGCCCGAGGATATAGAAAAATTAAAGGCAGAGAATGAAAAGCTGCAAAAGCTGTCGGATTTTAAATCCGACGTTATTTCTATTTCGGCGCACGAATTGCGCACTTCCCTCTCGGCTCTAAAATGGATTTTGAAAATGTTTATCGATGGCGACATCGGAGCGATAAGTGTGGAGCAGAAAACATTTATTAAAAAAGCATTTGAATCGAACGAAAGAATGATCGGCCTGGTGAACGAAATGCTCTCTGTCAATCACGCCGATGATATTTCCCTAAAATACACTCCGGAAAATGTCGACGTGGTAGAACTGGTAGAGAGTGTACTCTTTGATTTCGTCGGCGAATCCTTCAAGAAAAATATCCAAGTCATCTTTTTGAAAGGTGAACAAAAACTGCCTAAAGCATTTGTCGACCCCTACAAGGCCCGCGTGGTTTTGCAAAACTTGGTAGACAATGCCATAAAATACTCAAACTTTGGTTCTAAAATATTCGTTTCTCTTTCTATAAAAGAAAATGCTGGCAAAAAAGAAATAGAAATTGCCGTAAAAGATAATGGCATCGGTATTCCTGCTGCTGATCAAGTAAAGATATTTGAAAAGTTCTTCCGCGCTGAAAATGCAAAACAAAAAAATGAAGTCGGTTCAGGCTTGGGTCTGACCACCGCGCGCAATATCGTGACCCGCTGGGAAGGCAAAATATGGTTCGAATCCAAGGAGGGAGGGGGCTCAAATTTCTACTTTACACTACCAGTTAAAAATTGATATAATCCACATATATGAAAAAAATCTTAATTGTTGAAGACGACTCTTTTTTGCAAGGTTTGGCCGCCACCAAACTCGGCCATGAGGGCTACGAGGTAAAGACTGCTAGCAATGGCGATGAGGCGATCAAAATCATCAGCGAAGCCCCTTTGGATATGATTCTCCTCGACCTAGTGCTTCCAGGTACCGACGGCTACGCTGTATTGGAAAAGGTGCGCGCTAACCCTGCCATGGCCAATACCCCCATCATCGTCTTCTCAAACCTTGCCGAAGACAAAGATATCAAGCGCGCCCAAGAATACGGCATAAAGGAATTTTTGATCAAATCTAACTTCACCTTGGACGAATTAGTTTCTAAAATCAAAGCATTAATCGGATAAAAAACGGGATGAATCTCTCCTCCCCTCTCCGCCAAATAGTAAGAATAAACGAAGTGGAAGTAAAAGCTCTCGCGCGTCTCGGCATCAGCACGGCGCGCGATTTGCTATATCACTTTCCTACCCGCTATAGCGATTTTTCAAATCTAAAACTCGTACGCGACCTGGTAGCCGGCGAGAGTGCTACTGTTTACGGCAAAATTTCTAAATTAAAAACTAAGAAAGGCTTCCGTTCTAAAATACCCATGGCCGAAGGCGAGATAGAAGATTCATCGGGGAAAATAAAAATCATATGGTTCCACCAAGCCTATTTGGCCAAAATGTTTTTCGACGGGCAAATGGTAAAACTCTCGGGCAAGGTAGCGCAAAGTAAAAGTGGTTTATACATCACCAATCCAGAAATAGAAAACTCACCGATAGAAATCGGCGATGCGCATGATTCTATCTTTTCCAGTGGAAAAGGAGCGACTGAAGTGCGCTACCCGATATACAGAGAAACCCGCGGAGTGACTTCCAAATTTATTTACCATACGATTTTAAAAATAATTAGTAGCGGCATGCTAGAAAATTTGGCCGATGGAATCCCCGAAGAAATCTTAAAAAAATATTCTCTGCCTAGCCTGCGCACTGCTCTCATTTATATACACACGCCCAAAACAGAGAAGGATGCCAATGTGGCCCGCAAGCGTTTTGCTTTTGAAGAAATATTTTTTATCCAGCTCGCCCGCGCCAAAGAGCGCAGCGAATACGAAGAAAACCGCTCGTATGCAGTGCAGTCTGACCCTAAAGACATCATGAATTTCACCGAGCGTTTTCCATTTAAAATGACGGCGGCTCAAAACCACGCCATCGGCGCGATACTAGAAAATATCGGCGAAGACAAACCCATGGCTCGTCTACTCGAAGGCGATGTGGGCTCTGGCAAGACCGCCGTGGCGGCCACCGCCGCGTATGCGACGATTATGAATCGGCCAGACGGTAAGACTTTCGGTAATCTGCAGGTAGCATACATGGCCCCGACGGAAATTTTGGCCACCCAACATTTTGAAAATTTTATTCAATACTTTAAACATACCGGCATTTCAATCGGGCTCATCACCGGCTCGGGCTGCAGAAAATTCCCGACCAAAGTCGCGAGCGCAAAGGAACCATGGACCAATATTTCTCGCGCCCAACTTTTAAAATGGGTTGAGAATGGCGAGATTCCAATTCTTATCGGTACGCACGCGCTCATTCAAAAAAGTGTGAAGTTCAAACACCTCGCACTCGTGATCATAGACGAACAGCACCGCTTTGGGGCGCTGCAGCGCGCCAAGCTGGCCAAGAAAGACGCCTTTGCGCCCCACTATCTCTCGATGACGGCCACCCCTATCCCCCGCACGCTCGCGCTCACCATATACGGCGATTTAGATTTAACATTACTGGACGAAATGCCCACCGGTAGAAAAACAGTTATCACCGAAATAATTCCAACAGAAAAAAGAAGAGAAATTTACGAAAAAATCCGCGCCGAGCTGAAAGCCGGCCGGCAGCTGTATGTGATTTGCCCGCGGATAAATGAGCCGGACCCGGACCAAGAGCTCTCGCTTGAAATGAAAAACGTCACCAGCGAAGCGAAAAGACTAAAGAAAGAAATTTTTCCTGAATATGAAATAGATATTTTGCATTCCAAGATGACCAAGCAGAGAAAAGAAGAAGTGATGGCCGATTTTTATGCAAACAATATCCAAATATTGGTGGCCACATCGGTGGTGGAAGTGGGCGTAAATGTGCCAAACGCAACGCTCATCATCATCGAAGGCGCCGAGCGCTTTGGCTTGGCCCAACTGCACCAACTCCGCGGGCGCGTCATTCGTTCAAACCACCAAGCCTACTGCTACCTCTTTGCCGACTCCAAATCGGATAAAACATCCGACAGATTAAAAGCCCTCACCCGCGCCAAAAATGGTTTTGAATTAGCCGAATTAGACTTAGTACTGCGCGGTGCTGGCGAGCTCTCGGGCACCAAGCAATGGGGCATCACCGACCTCGGCATGGAAGCGATAAAAAATATAAAAATGGTAGAAGCTGCCCGCGCCGAAGCCCAGGCAATAATAAAAACCGACCCAGCCCTTTCCAAAAACCCTTCTCTCTCCTCTGCCCTCGCCGAGCGCCATTTAGAAAATCTGCACTTTGAGTGATTTATATATTTCTTAAATATCTTTCAACAATATCCGACTTTTCATTATAAATATCGAGCTCTTTTGTCGAAAGATTTTCATTTATCTTCATTTTTCTAGCGATATCTCTCAAACGCGCGTCGGAAACTTCGTTGTCATCGATATATCTATCCCATTCAGCATCAGTGATAGATTGCATTGGTCTTTCTGATCCTTCTGCCACCACCCCCTTGTCTTTTTTCAAACCTTTGTAGAAATCTATGTCTATATTCTCACTACCAGCATTTTCTTTCACGATATTTTTCAAGCGCTTGTTCATATACACGCGAGTATCTTTTGTAGATATACTTTTTATATTTTTAGGAAGCTCCACATAGACAAATTTTATTTTTGGATGATCCGCTTCTAGCTTTGCTAATTTCTTCAATACAGCTTTTCTATTTTCTGAATTATTTTCAAAAATAAATACTTGCGGACTTGTATGTGTTTCTACTTCGGCAAAACGCGCGCTGGCAACGGAGAGTTGGGAAGCCGACAAGCCATATATGTAGTCTACGCCGGCAGCCACAGCGCTCTCTTTACCCTTGAAACCATTTTCAGCTGAAAAAGTCAGCTCATCTGGATTGGCTTTTCTCTTTGGTTTGAATTTATCTTCAGGCATTTCCACATATGAAATACCTTGAGCTATTTTTGTTTCTTTAGAAATACTTGTCGGGCGATTGTCCTCCACTGTTCTGTTTTTCTTGTAAGATCCTTTTTCCATCGGTCGGCGCGCTCGTATCGGCACGACAGGAGGCACATCATAATCATTGGTGGCAGGAATATCTATCAAAACTTTTGGTATAGGTTCCTCTGCAGGCAGAGTCTCATCGATAAAGTCCTTGCCTTCACCCACATGAGTGCCTAATATGCGAACAGTCTCCGAATGATCTTCAGCTACCCCCATAGACTGCGCCACTTCGGCAAATTTGCCCGTAAATACCGCATGCCCATCTACATTTTTAAACATCAATTCCGCTACCGGACTGTCTTTGGGTATAACTATCGTGCCATCTGGATTTACTGGTATTTCAAATACTTGGTGTTGGGTATCACTCGACAAAGAAAAAAGCATTTTCAAATTGCCAGCCTTGGTGGCAGACACAGCGTCTACCGACAAACCATTGTGATACGAACCATCGGCAGTCATGTGTTGCACATCGAATACATAATTGCCGTCTTTGTCTATGCCGGTATTGCCCTCCCCACCCCACCAAGTGCGAAGTTCATTTTTATCAAATGGATGCGGAGTATCATTGTCATACCAAAGCTCTCGGTGTATTTGCGTAGTCTCTCCTGGATGATTCTTTATGTAGTCTTCGGCTTTTTCATGTATTTCTGTCATGGTCTTTTCACCGACCAAGCCAAAGTGTCCGTGTATGTCGCTATGCGCCAAGGCTTCCTGGGTTTCTGCTGAAAGATTGCCTTGTGCATCGAGATTGATCGGAACATTTTCCGCCACCACTTCATCACCCCGAATTATATTGAATGTCCCATCTGGATTATTGACTAGATCTGAACCTTCCGGCAATTGCATGTGCGTGCCGCCCACAACCACTTCGTGCAAATTCCCTTCTGCCATACGCCCGGCGCTGTCTCCAGCTATCCATCGGCGCAAATGTTCGAGCGCGGTGGCATTGCCCGCCTTGTCATGTTTAAACGCACCCTCTACTATTCCATCTTTTGACGGGTCGAACGCAGCGCCAATTTCTTGAGCGACAAATCCCAAAGTACCAGCCATGAGCGTGCTTTTTATAAAAGCTTTGGCAACTTTGCTCTTCTTCATCTTTTTAAATATCTCGTCTTTCCTTTCTATACCACTATCTCCAGCGAGCAATTGTTCTTTTTCTACCTCGGTCAAGCTCGCCAAGTATGTATCAAAATCTTCTTCAGTATTTATACTCAAAGTTCCGTCTTGTATTCCTCTTCGAATAGCGACTTTTATTTCCGCCCTCTTCAGGTCCATCGCAGTGCGATCGGTTTCTACTTTGTTGAATTTGTCATAATAAATGAGATCAATCTTTCTCTGATCGTTTAGTTTTATTCTCGATTCCAAATTTGCAAGCCGACCCATGATGGCATTTAGCTCTTCTTCGCTGACACTGCCCTCTTCTATCTTTTCAAAATCTTCTTCTAGATTGGCCAGTATGTCGGTGGCGCTTTTCATTTCATAAGTATTCGACTGCATTTCTTTTCGACGCTTCATGTCAGCATCTTTAAATTCCATGCCTTTTGCTTGCTCGCGCATATGCTGTGCGCGCTCGCGATTGAGCCTAGCTGATTCCTTGGCGGCGCTGATACCTCCGGAAGCGAGCGCGCCGAGACCAAATGTGCCCCACTGCACCACCTTTGAACGCAATGCTTTTATGCCCAATGTCTTCAACCCTTCATAAGCACCTGCCGCTATCAGAATAGCGGTAGGCTCATTTGCGATAAATTTGCCGACTTTGGAATTTTGTAATTTCTCCACGGCATTGTCGAAGCTATTGTGGTGAGCTTCTGTGCTCAAACTGCTCTTTGCATTGCCGAATGTCAGCTCCACTTCAAAATCCATATCTTTTATTTTCTCTCCATGCTCCACCGCGTCCTTTACCTCCTCGGCGATAGAGAATAAATTGTCGGCATACAAACTTTTCTCACTTGCCAAGCTCTCGTCATAGCTCGAGAGTATTCTTTTCTTCTCTTCTTCAAAAGATTCCTTGCTCATATTCGAACCGGCATATCTCTTTATCAGATCTTTCAAGCTTCTATTTATTTCCTGGCCACTGATCGTTTCTTTTGAGTCGCGCTCTTCTTCTCTTAGCATTTCCTCCTCATGCTCGCTGGTAAAGCGCGCCACTATCGCCTCCATGGCTTCATCGTGCACAAAACTCCTACTCGCTCCGTCGGCATCGAAATCTTTTTCGCCAGCATATAGATTGCTATTTTCTAATATTTCTTTTTTTGCTTTTATTATATTTTTCTGGCGATAGTACTCCTGCGCCAGATTGTGCTTCCAGATACGCTTGGCAGTGCGAGAAAACCAATTGGCCGAGCGATCTTCTTTGGACTCTGTCATACGAGCGTCGGCCACATCGCGGGATTGTTGTTTTACCAACTCATCGGTATTTATGACTGCCGCTTTGAATATTCTCTTTTCAGGATTTTCCATAGACATAGAATTTTAGGCGAGATAGTTAGATTTGAAAGAAAGCAGTAGGCTAGCGACTTTTTCATCGATATCAGGAATATGTTCTTTTGTATAAGCCCCCACTTTTGCATCGTCACCCGCATCGAGAGCTTGTTCAAATCCTTCTAGAGCGCTCTCGGGCATATTGGAAAGTATCATCGCATTTACTTGATCCACTATCCTGCTTGAAAGATCAGCTTTTATTTGAGCCAAAACTTCAGCGTCTTTAGTGTCGAAACCTTTTTCAGCCACGAGCTTGTCTACAAATTCATCTATATTTTTCATAATCTATATGTCTAAAATTATTTTAATAAAAAAAGAAAATAACACAGATAATTATATCACAATAGTTTTTTACCAGAAATCAACCCTAAAATACCTAAAAACCCAATAAAATAAGGCTATTTTGAGATTTCAAGACAAAATAGTTGACAAAACACCTGTAATATGCTACACTACTGCTAGGTAAATAGAAACACCTGCTACGAACTTTTTTCTTAAATTCATTAAAAACAAAAAAACAACATGAAAAAACTAATCATTTTTCTGCTTTTTATCTGCACCGCAAACATGTTTGCTCATGCAGACCAAACACCAAGCACCCGCAAGGATATCGTGGTAACCGCCACATACCCCACCACAAATGTGGTGACCACCCCGCTTTATGGATGCGATGGCAAGATTACAAACCGCAAAATCCTCACCCGTGTGGACACTGGCTCTGCCGATATAAAAATAAATATCGCCGGACTTGATGAAGAAAACACAGGTGGAGCGACCGCCTTCGCCGCAGCCGGAACCGGAACTGCCGACAATGGCAACACCGGTTTGATAATGGGACTTTGCTTTCTGGCATTGGTATTGCTGGCATTGGTATTTTATTTCCGCGGACCTCAACGCAAACCGGCCATACACAATTTTGAAGTGGACCAAGCAATCCGTGAAGTTGGAAACAATGGTGGAAGTTTTTCCCATGTGGTGAGAGCTGATGGCACGGAAAAATTGCGTTTCGACATGAATACTCCGACAGCATTTACAGTTCAATTGCGAACAAACACTCAGCCAGCAACCCCAGGTCATTAGTTTGTGATTAATTTTTTAGTGAAACCCCTTCAGGAATGGAGGGGTTTTTATTTTGTCCGCCCTCTTGGATTCGAACCAAGGACCCCAGAGGTATAAGCTCTGTGCTCTAACCAACTGAGCTAAGGGCGGATGTTGGTATAAGTATCCTATCAAAAAAGTTCCCGATTGGGAACTTTTTATTTTGATTACTTTTTCACTTCTACTTTCTTTTTCGGAATTATGCCATGCGCTTTTATGATGTCTTCGTAGTCGGCTTGTTCTAGAGTTTCCACTTCGATCAGTTTGTTCGCCACAGCATCGAGGGCATCGCGGTGTCTTGCCAGTACTTCGTGCGCGCGATTACGGGCTTCTTCTAAGATTCTTTTTACTTCGCTGTCGATAGTGGAAGACATGCTTTCAGAATAAGATTTTTCATGGGGCATACCCCCGCCGATCAAGCGCCCGCCATCGTTCTCAAGCGCCACCGGGCCGATAGCATCCGACATACCCCAACGAGTGACCATAGCGCGAGCGAGATTGGTCGCCACTTGCAGATCGTTCGAAGGACCAGTGGTAATATCGCCCATGACTAATTTTTCAGCAGTGTATCCACCAAAGAGGCCCGCCAGGTCATCATAAAAAGATTGGCGGGATTCGAGTTTGCGCTCTTCGAGCGGAAGCATGAGTGTGTACCCGCCCGCGCGACCGCGAGAGATGATAGAGATTTTGTGCACTGGGTCGGCATCGGGAAGGACGGATGAAACTAACGCGTGCCCCGCTTCGTGATAGGCCACGATTCTTTTTTCTTCCACGGTCAGCAAGTGGCTCTTGCGCTCCGGACCGAGCATGACCTTTTCAATAGAGCGGATGAGGTCGAACTGCGCGACTTTTTTGCGGTCTTCGCGGGCGGCGAGGATAGCGCCTTCGTTCATGAGTGAATATAAATCTGCGCCGGAGAATCCTGGTGTGCGTTCGGCAATAATTTTTAAATTTACATCTTCAGCAAACGGTTTCTTTTTAGAGTGAAGACTTAAAATTTCTTCACGGTCGGCGCGATCGGGTAGATCGAGTACCACTCGTCTATCAAAACGGCCCGGGCGCATGAGAGCTGGGTCCAAAACATCGCTTCGGTTTGTTGCCGCCATGACGATGACTTTTTCATTTGGTTCAAATCCGTCCATCTCTACCAAGATTTGATTCAAAGTTTGCTCGCGTTCATCATTGCCCCCGCCCACACCAGTGCCACGCACGCGGCCAACGGCGTCGATTTCATCTATAAAAACTATCGCCGGCGCAGCCGCTTTGGCCATTTTGAAAAGATCGCGTACACGCGAAGCTCCCACGCCCACAAACATTTCTACGAATTCTGATCCAGAGAGGTGGAAGAACGGCACCGAAGCCTCGCCGGCCACTGCGCGCGCCAGCAATGTTTTTCCTGTGCCCGGAGCGCCGGTCAGTATCACGCCCTTTGGGATTCGTGCGCCGATATCTAAAAACTTTTTTGGGTTCTTCAAAAAGTCCACAATCTCCATCAGTTCTTGCTTCGCTTCCTTTACACCGGCGACATCTTTGAAGGTGACCTTTTGATTTTTATCATTTGGATCGGTGATACGCGCTTTGGATTGGCCAAAGGAAAAGGCTTGCATGCCGGCACCACGAGCTTGGCGAGTGAGGAAATAAAAGAAAAAAATTATAAATAAAATCGGAATCAAGATCGGTAAGAGATTTAGGACTACATACCAAAAGCCAGATTCATTCTTTACCGTGATATCGGCCAGAGAAAGTTCCGCTGGGGTGACTCCGTATTTTGAAAAAGTATCAGTTAGCGAGCTTTCAGTTTCTTTTTTGGAAGAAATTTGAGATCCGTCTTTGAGTGTGGCAATCAGGTTTTGGCCGGAGACTTCTATCTTTGTGACCGTGCCCGACATGACATCTTTAGCGAGTTCAGAAATTGAAACATTTTTTACTTCTTTTGTATCGCTCGCGACAAAATTGTAGGCCACGATGATGAGTGCAAATATCAAGACTGCCGTCATTATATGACTGGCCAAATTTGCCCCAAATATTTTCGGCATTTTAGGATTCCCTTTCCCCCCGCCCTTGCCTCCTTTTTGCATCATATTATTTGCCATAAGTAGAGCTATTATAGCTTAAAACATAAGGGAATATAACCTTGACGAAGTTGCTACCTTATGATAATATTCCGATATAAAAATTTTTCAATCATGTTCCATGTTCCTAAAATTACAAAAGAAGAGTCTGAAAGAGTTTATTACATTTTAGGCCAAAGAAAAAAGCGGGCAGAAGAAATGCGTGAGTTTGAGAAGGATTCAAAGAGACAAAGTATAGTGTTAACTATTTTCTTGTGTTTCCTTGGATTCCTTACAATTATGGCTGAAGTCATCGCACTCAATCTTAATATAAAATAAAAATCTACACAGATACGGGGGACCCAAAAGGTCTCCCATTTTTATTTTTATGATAAAATTGTTTTATGGATAACGAATTTAATTTGTGGAATGAGGTAAAGAAAAAAATAAATTCCACAGAAGTAGAGCCCGAAAAATTTCCAAAAGTTGGAGAAGTTTGGATGAGTTCGCTTGGAAAAAATATCGGATTTGAACAAAATGGAAGTGGGGAAAATTTTTCTAGACCTCTACTTGTAATTAAGAAGTTCAACAATCAAATGTTTTGGTGTATTCCCCTTTCTACAAAGCAGAAACCTTTTGATTTTTATTACAATTTTACTGACCCAAGTGGGAATAATGTTTCCGGCATATTGGCCCAGATGAAACTCATAAGTGTTAAGCGACTAAAAAGAAAGCTGTACGAAATAGATAATCAGAAATTAAAAGAAATTAAGGAAAAGTTAAAAAAATTCCTGTCTTAAAACTCGAAATCCGCCTTTCGGCGGATTTCTCGGATCCTCTTGCGAGGAGCTTTGTACCTAGTATCCTATACGAACGCTCGGCAAAAGTCAAGTATACTTTTTATGTTATTATTACTATATGACATCACTCGTAGAAAATAAAAAGGCTCATTTTGATTATGAGTTTAAAGAGCATTTTGAGGCGGGCATCGAACTCCTTGGACTCGAGGTGAAATCTTTGCGTGCCAATCGCGGGTCACTCACCGGGGCGCACATTATCATTCGTGATGGCCAAGGCTGGCTCGTCGGCGCCGATATTCCGCCCTATCAGGCCAACAACACGCCCACCGATTATGATTCAAAAAGAACGCGCCGAATACTTTTAACCAAAAAAGAATTGCAAGAACTTTCTACGGCCGACGGCAAATCTGGTTTGACAATAGTGCCTATTTCAATGTATATTAAGGGCCGCAAGATAAAGATAGATATTGCGATCGCTCGCGGAAAAAAGAAACACGACAAGCGCGAAGTTTTAAAAAAGCGCGACTTGGATCGCGAGATGAGTAGAGGTCTTTAATAATTTACGGGGATGCATTGCCTAGACAGCAGGATGTCTTTGGTCGTGCGCGCCGAGCATGGAAACAATCTCGTAAAACTTTTTCTAAAACCCAACTGATAAAACTCTTGGTAAAGCAACTCGTTCACCGTATTTTACTGTGAACGAACTTGTTCCGGCTTACGCTTTAGCCTAAGGCGGTATCTATCTCAATAAATTCCGATACTTGAGAATGGGTATAATATTTTCGGAATAGGAATTCTTGCAGCCTCGCTTGAAGACTGAAACAAAAGATGGCTCGGCACTGGTGAGATTTTGTCGGCTTTACACTCATTAGGCTTAGACAAAGAAACCTTCTATGCGCGTAGACTCAACCAATTTCGCTTGTTGCACGGCGGCTCGCTACCGCCCATCTCCACTGCTTCGCTCGCGTTTTATTGACTATTCCCCTCCTTTAGGCTAGAATAGCCCATACGACCGAAAGGTCTAATTTTATCTACATTTAATTGCGAGAAAGAATAAATAATCAAATACGGGCCAAGGAAGTACGGGTCATCGACGGCGAAAATGGAAATTTAGGCGTCCTTGCCCTATCGGAAGCCTTGAAAATCGCCAATGAAAGAGGCCTGGATTTGATAGAGATTTCTCCCAATGCCAATCCCCCGATCGCCAAGATCATGGATTTCGGCAAGTACCTTTACGAAAAACAAAAGAAAGAAAAGAAGGCCAAGGCCGGCACAAAAGCCACCGAGACCAAAGCGATCCAGATAAAGATAGCCACTGGCGAGCACGACTTGGAGCAAAAAGCCAAGACCGCCAGCAAATGGCTCTCGGAGGGACACCGCATAAAAGTAGAGCTTTACCTTTCAGGACGCGCGAAATATATGGACGAGAAATTCCTCAAAGAACGCCTCGAGCGCATCATGCACTTCCTGACTATCCCCTACAAGATAGCCGAGCCATATAAAAAGAGTCCGAAAGGAATAATGATAACCATAGAGAAAGAATAAAATGAAAACAAACAAATCATACAGCAAAAGATTGAAGGTGACCAAGAGCGGAAAGCTCATGGCTCGCACCCCTGGCCAAAACCATTTCAACGCTCGCACTCGCCGTGTGAAGCAGCTCGCTTCCCGCAAGTCGAGCAACTTTATCATGAAGAACAAGCCAAAGAGTCATTTAATGCCTTCGCGCTAAATTGTAAAATTATAAATTGAAAATTAATTAATTATATATGTCTAGAGTAAAACGAGGAGTTATAAAAAATAAGCGCCGAAAGAATGTCTTGAAACAGACCAAGGGCTACCGCCATGGCCGCGGCAGCAAGGAAGCGCAGGCAAAAGAAGCGATCTTCCACGCTGGCACCTACGCCTTTGCCCACCGCAAAGACAAAAAGAGTGATGCGCGCAAACTTTGGAACGTAAAAATCAGCTCCGCTTCTAAAGCCGAAGGCCTATCTTACTCCAAAATGATCGGCGCGATGAAAAAGAAAAACATCCTCCTCGACCGTAAAATCCTCGCCTCCCTCGCCGAACACTACCCAGCAACATTTAAAAGACTTTTGAAAGAAATAGCGTAAACAAACAAACTCCCATTAGGGAGTTTGTTTGTTTGGAGATAGTTTGTATTCATCAATTTTGTCGCGCTCGACCATGTCTATCATTTTTTTAACTAAATTTTCTGGAGAAGGATCAAACACTATCTGCTTGCTCGGACGATTGCCTTTTTCTAAAATCTCGCGAATTTCTTCATCCATGGCCCACTCTCCTTCTAATATGCCGACGGGTTTGCCGTCTTCAAAAGCGATGGTGAATTCATGTATGGTGCCGATGCGTCCACAGCCGATGACCATAGCATCAGTCGATCGAGTAAAGAGCAAGTCGCGGCCTGGGTAGCCAAAGCCGGTGTAAATGATCAAATCCATATAATCGATCGGCAAGCGATACACCTCTACATGTTCGCGCTCGCTGGCAGCCGGCGAAAGACCGATCGATACTCCACCGGCTTCTTTGCAGCCCATAGCCACCCATAGTGGAAAGCCAGTAGTCGCGCCGGTAACCAGCACTGCGCCTTGAAGGGCGATTTGTCGGCCGAGTTCTTTGGCCACATCTAAAGTGTGCACTCCGCAGTGCCCAGTTTCCGCGGCGCCTGATACGCCGATTTTTATTTTATTATGCCCGTGTTTTGTTTCATCCATATATTTATTCTAGCACACCTCGTGTGGCGGGCGGGTGAGGTTAGCAATCTAATTCTATCGTTTCCTTCGCAGCTGGCGCATACGCATACAATCCCAAAAAGTCGCGAATGCGTTGGACGAGGAAAAGTTCCGATTTTGGCTCGCCCATGACCACAAATATTTTTTGCACGCGGTCGCCCATGTCTTCCACAAAGTTTAGAAGCGCATCGGAATCCTTGTGCCCAGAATACCCACTGATGGTCACTACCCGAGCATTCACCTCTATGGTTTCTCCTGCTATGTAAACACTTTTTGCTCCTTCTTGGAGTATTCTACCGAGAGTGCCGGGCGATTGGTAGCCAGTTAGGAGCAGGGTGTTGTTTGGATTTGGTAAATAATTTCTTTCATGGTGAACGATGCGCCCGCCATTGCTCATACCAGAGCCCGCGATAATTATTTTTGGGTCAGGGGTCGTCAAAATCATTTTGGATTCCTCTGTTTTGACCGTCACTTTCAATCCAGGGAAGGTAAAAATATCATCACCTGAAGAAATTAATTTTTGCGCGGCGGCAGAAAAATAATCAGTATATTTTCGATAAACCGCGGTCAGACGAATAGCGAGAGGAGAGTCTAGAAATATCGGCATCTCGGGTATGCGACGATTTTCCACTAAATCATTTATTTCAAAAAGGAGTTCTTGGGTGCGCTCGAGCGAAAATGTTGGCATGATGAGCGAACCTTTGCGCCGATAATTGTCTTCTATCACACTCTCGAGCATCTTTTTTCTTTCATTTCTCGATTCGTGATTGCGGTCACCATACACTGATTCCATAATCACATAGTCGGCATCGGTGACCTTTTCCGTATCTGGCAAAAACGGCGTGGGGCTATTGCCCAAATCGCCGGTAAAGATGATATTTTTGCCATTGTAGACTATCTCTACCATAGCCGATCCTAGGATGTGCCCCGCATCGCGAAAAGTGATGGTAAATCCACCTTCGATATTGATAGCGCGATGATACGGCACCCCTTCCCAGAGCGCGATAGATTTGTCGACATTTTCTTTGGTATAAATCTTGTCGAGCCCGTGCTCGTGGTCGCGCGCGAGAATGCTCATGGTGTCTTCGAGCATAGCCGGAGCAAGTCCTAAGGTAGCGGTAGTGGAATAAATTTTTCCCTTAAAACCGTCAGCAATGAGCTTTGGCACGCGACCCAAGTGATCCACGTGCGCGTGGGTAATAAAAAGATAATCTATGGTCGACACATCGTACGGAAAAGGATCCCAGTTTTGATCGTCGGCCACTTTCTCGCCTTGAACCAAACCGCAATCCACCAAAAACTTTTTGCCTTTCATTCCGCCTTCGTCGGGCTGTTCGATCAAAAAGTTTGCACCAGTCACCGTGCCAGCGCCCGAGCAGAAAGTTATTTTTAATTTTTTAATTTCTTTTTCCATTTTTATTTATTTTTTCCCGCCGAAGGACGGGTCAGTCCTTCGGCTGATTATATATAAAATCGTCGCTAATATTCCACCCACTATATCGAAGAATAAATCAGAGAGAGAATCGATCGGATTTGCCAAAGATGCATGTGTATAGAACTGCACTATGTATTCATACCCTTCCCAAAGCGCACCGATGATGAAAGTAAATAGTATGACCAGAAGAGAAAATTTTATAAGTGAAATATTTTCTCCAACTAATTTAAACTTTTTAAACACATACGAGAGCGACAAACCCAGAAATACTCCTCCTAAAAAATGCATAGGCATATCGAACCAAGGGAGGAGTGTGTACCAAGAAAAAATAGTGGCGGCCGTATTCAAAACGAGAATAAAAATAATCAGAGTGAAAATATTTTTGATTTCTGAATGTTCGCTCACCCATGTATTCTACTATTTTTAAGCCGAATAACAAATCAAACCCCTCCCTGCCCTCCCCTTGTCAGGGGAGGAAAACAAAATCCCGTTCCAACTGTGTGGGAACGGGAACTTGTTAGCGCAACCTGATAGAAATTACCCTAGTTTGAAACTAGGTGGGTGCAAGACCGACAGACTTTTAGTATAAATACACCAAATCTATCGAATACCACGCTCCCAAAGCTTGAGATGTTTCTAGGTAATTCTGCCAAGTTACGCTAATTTGAGTGTAGCCCTAAAAAATTTTCCGCGCAATAGCAAAATTTCGATTAAAAAAAGATTTTTGTGGATAACTTCAAAAACCTTTGCAAAAATTACTCTTTTATACCATCTAAATTTACGTCGTAAATAATTTGCTCCTGGATTAGACGATATTTTTGAATTTCTGTCTCTGTAAACCAATGTTTTATTTCCATTTCTGCTTCCTCTACTGACCCAGAAGCGTGAACTATGTTTCTAACAGAGCGCACATCAAGGTCTGACATAGAGTAAGAATCTAAAACATAATCACCGCGTATAGTTCCCACATCTGAAGTTAAAGGTTCTGTTCCTCCAGTTAATTTACGAACTATTTTCACTGCATGAGCACCTTCCCAAATCATAGCGACAACTGGGCCTGCTGTTAAATACTTTTTTAAGCTCGCCAAAACAACTCTGGTAATTTCTAGTGGGTCTTCAGATGGTGGTAGAAGGCCTTTGTCTTTGTACCCCTTTATTGTCTTCTCCCCAGTAATACGCATCCAATTAGGGTCTAGGGTATAGTGAGCTTCTACGTGGGCTTCTGTTGGAATAACCATTTTGATAGCTACAAGTTTTAAACCAACCCTTTCATATCGGCTAATGACCTCCCCTATCAAACTGCGTTGCACACCGTCTGGTTTTACAATGACGAGCGTTTGTTCATATTTTGGATGTTCCATAATTTACAAAAATAAAAAGCCAGTGGCTTTAGTTAATAATCAGTGTGGAGAGTATAGCAGAAAAAGAGTTTTCTTTAAATGTTGACATATCGTTTTATAAAGTGTACTATATGAACAGGATATAAAACAGTCCTTTACAATCATGGATACAAATCATTCAGAACTTTTTTTAAAAATTAGTCTTATAGACATACTTGCATCAGAAGCAATTGCTTTCTTTAACCAGGACCAGGGATTGCCTATTGAGAAAATTAGAAATGGATTAAGGATATGCTTTACCGACCAACAAACCGGGGAAGATGTTCTCCATATGTGCGTAGGTTCTTTCCCTGTCGAAAAATCTGAACGCTACTTTGATTTTTCTCGTAAAAAAGCAAAGTATGTTTCTGGCGGCAACGAAGCGCCTTTGGCTACTGATGGCAAAGAAATTCCGAAAGGTGGCGTACGAGGATTTCTTTATGGTGTTGGAGTTTCTGGCCAACTTCCTCCGCACGACAGAGCTATCGCCGGAGCAATAATCTTTATTGTTGAAAAAAATTTAGATTATTGGACATACAAAAGCATGTTAAAACCATTCGTTTCTGAGCACATTTTAAAGTTAAAAGAAATGTTTGACGCAGAAGAATTAGAGGGTGAAGACAGTTTTGACAGGCTTATGAACCATCTGGTCAACACAAAAAAGATTTTTGAAGAACCTGGATTTTCTGAGCTTGTTAAGAATCTTTAGCGTGATTATGACAAAAACCACTCCCCCGCAATTAATTGCGGGGGGTTTTTATTTATAAAATTTATTAATATGCTATAATGTTGCCACAATGTTTTATACTTGGCCGAACTGGGTATAAAACTGGGGTCAGCTAACTTTATGATACTTGTTAGTATGTAATGACCGACATATTGTTTGCAATGCAAATAATATAACCCGTGTATCAAGCCGTTTTGAGAATGTTCGGACTATTCAATTCGGTGGGCATATAAAACATAGAAAATCCTTCTCTGCTTTTTAAGAGGAGGATTTTTATTTATCAAGACTATTCCATTGGTCGCGAGAAATACCGCCTTGTCTTAAAATTTGAGCTAAAAGACTTTTAGAAATATCTCCAGTATGCGGATTTGGAATACGAAGCTTTAGCGCCCCACGAATCATAAACAAATGACGGCCACCAGAATATGGACCGTCGAATCCTAGCATTCGAAGTTTTTTAATTAGTTTATCTAGCGAAATATTTTTAAGCATTTTTCACTAAGTAGCGTTTGTCCAATGTAAAAGAAAAACCGCGGATTTTTTTATCCTTTTTCAGTGAGAGCACCATCCAATCTTCAAAAACTTCTTGGAGTTCCTTTTTGCATTCTGACATTGTGCGAGCATTGGCCCAAACCCCAGAAACGCCAGGAATAGTGCCAAAGTATGTTTTATCAGCAAGTTTTTTAAACTTGGCTTTTCCCATTTGTTCAAATATATAGTGTGTAAGCATACGAATACTATATCACAATAGCTTTGACGTGGCAAAAAGATAGTTATTACGCCGGTGGAGCAGTTTTCTTGTATTTCGCCATCACCTCCTCTTCCACTTCGGCACGAGGACGGCCGTATTTTAGATACGAGAGCTGTTTTATTTTCTCGGCGTTTTCACGAGAGCCTTTGGTGAATGGCAGAGTTTCGATATTGAATGGTTTTTCTGGCTGGCCTTTTACGAGTAGGCGCATGTAGGCGTTGAAGTTGTCGAGCTTCATAATATCGGCTGCAGAGAATGTAGGAGCCACTTGCGATTCCAAATATGGCGCATCATCGGCGCCCACGCGGAATATAGCCATCGAGCCCACATTTCCAAACACCGCCGTCTTTATCTTTTCATCCAATTGGCCGATGAATTGGTGGGCCAAATTGAGCGAGAGGCGATATTTGCGCGCCTCGGAGAGAATAGTGGCGATGGATTCGGTGGTGACATTTTGAAACTCGTCGATATAGAGGAAGAAATCATTCATCGGCTTGCCGAAAGAATCCACACGAGAAAGCGCCGCCATCAAAATCTTGCCGACTAAGATCAAACCGATGAGCGAAGAGTTTATATCACCCAATCTTCCCTTTGAAAGATTGACCAAGAGTATTTTCTTTTCATCCATGACTTGGCGAAAATTGAAAGCCGATTTTTCCTGCGCTATGATCGGGCGCATGATGTCGTTTGAGACAAACACATCGAATTTGTTGGTGATATACGGCACATAGTTGGAAAGGCTTTGGTCGCCGGTAGTCTTTTCAGCATTTTCCCAGAATTGTTTGATGATTGGATTTTTGCAACGCTCTAATTTGAGCGTGCGATAAGCTTTGTCACCCAAAACTCGGCCGATATCGAGCAAGGTATTGCCGCTCTCTGGGTCCTCCATCACCAACATGGCGCTATTGCGGAAGTATTGTTCAAAGGAAGGCCCACCGGCGACTTTCATGTCGAAAAGTTTGTTAAAAATGGCGAGCAATTCATTTATCACAAATGTTTTTTGTTCTGGAAAACGCGCATCGTATTCGAGCATGTTGAAGCCCATCGGCCGGTCGAGATAAGCCGGGTCGAAATAGATTACATCGTCCGCACGCTCTGGCGGGATGATGGAAAGTATGTCTTCGATGTCGCTGCCGTGCGGGTCGATAAAACAAACGCCAGCGCCATTCTTTATATCCTGGGCAATCATATTTTTCAAAATAGTGGTTTTACCCGTACCGGTTTGGCCGATCACATACATATGTCGCATGCGGTCTTCCTGCGCCATATGCACTTCGGTCGCCAAATCACGATAGCGATTTATGCCAAGAAGCACGCCTTCGCTCGGCATATTTATAGGCGCTGGAGCGATGCCGGACTTGGCAGATTTTAGTTGAGGAGAGCCAGTGGCACCCACAGGGAAATGGAAGAGGCTGGAGAGCTCTTTTAGATTGAGTGGGAGTAGATGCTCGTCTGAAATTTGTCGATAAGAAAATTCATGGAAAAGATCGTTTAATTTTCTATCCGGAACTTTTTCGAAAACAATGCTATTGCTCGCGGGATCGGAAAACTGATTGAAGGCAGACTCTATTTCCAAAAGCATCACCTCCGCGCGATCTTTGGTTTCAGCTGAAGTGACCACGCGGATGACCACTCCCATGACGGTGCTTTTTACTTTTTCATTTATTTTGGCCACCGCGGTATCGTCTATCTTTTTCTCCTTTTCTTTTTCACTATCTTTGCCATAACCAAAAATCAATTTTTTAGAAGCAGAAGCGAAAGAACTCCCCCATTTGCTGATCTCGTCGGAAGCCTTCTTTACCGAAATACCGTCTTTGACCTCCATTAAAATATTATTGAATCTTTTTATGTATTTGTCTCCCTCTGGAATGACCACGAACTGTATGGCTGCACCCTCGCCTTGGCGTTTTAATTTCGAAAATACATTCAAAAGCAGGTTCATCGGGTCATGATCGATACTCTCGTATGTCTTTATCGGAAGCACCACAGGGGCAGAGGTGGTAGCGTACGCTCCAGCCGAATGTCCGGATGGAGAAAATATATTGTAATCATCACTTACCTCTTTTATCTTTGCATTGTGATAAAATCCTAAAACTTGTTTCTCGAAAAGATCGGCGGAATTTTTCGGCACTCCAGCAAAGATGACCACTTGGTCGCTCTCGTTTGAAAGAGAAATCTCGAGTGTAAAATAGTCCTCGTCTTTGTTTTCACGGCTCCTAGCTATCGACTGCATGCCGGCGTAGAACTGCTCCATGGCACCCAAGAAATCTTTAAATGTCCTACCATCTTCTTTTGAGTATTCGGGTAAAGTGACCTCTAATAATTTCATATTCAAACCTTTGAAAACTCGCGTGCCTTCTTTTAGTCCAGGAATTTTGCCGGTGGAAAGCAGATATTGGACCAAAAATCTTTCAAAATCGTCGTCGATATGCGGACTATTTAATCGCTCCACCAAAGAAAAAGCGCTCTTTAAGCCATGACTCAAGAGCACACCTAGTATTTCCTCCATCTTGCTGTCGTGCGGTTCTGGCTTCAAGCGCAAGGCGATACCTTCGTGCTCGCCCACCTCTCTCTCTCGCTCTTTTGGCAAGATTTTTTCAATCGGCACCTCTTTGTACTGCTGAAGGACTTCGCGAGCGATTTGCTCTTTGTTTGCTTCAAGACCTGAATTTTGCGCAATGCCTTCGCGCGAGCGGATTTGTTCGCGTAAAAAAGCAATCTCTTCTTCGGGATTGTTGAACTTTGGCTGATTCTTAAAATCAAGGGATTCCATCAGCTAAATTATACCTCAATATTGTGAAAATTGAGAAAGAAAAAAGCCCCAGAAGTCTGGGGCTTAACAATTTTTGAAAATGCATCAGTGTGGAAAGTTTGGCGCTTCTTTTCTGCCAGGCTTGTTCTTTTCTTTAGTCATAGGCACAAAATGCATACCACCAAGGTCTTCTGCGTCGATAACATCAGATGGTGGATTGTCGCCATAACTATCTCTCTCTGAATGCCAAGAAGAGATGAAATCTTTTGCCGATTGAATAGTCTGGGGATATTCTTTTTTGAATAATTCCACATAACTTTGGGGCATCAAATTTCCTTTGTACTCAGCATCGAAAACCATTTGGATGGCATTTTGACGCTCCTTTTCTGGACCATTCAAACGCGCGAGAGTTTTACTGATAATGCCTCTGAAAATGTAAAAATCTACTTCGCGATACTTGCCATTGTCGAAATCGTGCTGATAGGCAAAGCAACAGAAATCGAAATTCACATCTTTTGCTCTTTCATACTTTGACAATGGATGGTCTTTTTGAAAATTAGTGTTGAGTTCTTGTTCAGAAAACATTTCTCTCTCGCCTGGCTTGAAAGAAAACTTTTTCTGATCATAAATTTCAATACATTTCAAAAGGGCATCGGCAGTGCTCATGGTATCAGAAAGCTGGTATTTAATACGATAGTACAAATCATTGATACTCTTGGCGATAGTTTCAATGATTGCTTGGTTTCCGGAATCTTCCGGATTGCTAAAAACTGAGTTCATAATGAATTTTGTTTTTAAGTAAGACCTTGCAGTGCAAGGGGGCCGGAATCGGCAATATCTGGGTATATTGTATACCTTTTAGGCTAAAATGTCAATATCTCTGGATCACCTTGTGTTATAAGGATAGTATGCTCAAAATGGGCCGATATGGAGGCATCAGCGGTGCGCACAGTGTAGCCATCGGAGTCGAAAACAACATCGTCGCCACCGAGATTCACCATCGGCTCCAAAGCCACTACCATCCCCTCTTTGAGCATCTCGCCCGTGCTCTTTCGGCCAAAGTTTGGAATATAAGGGTCTTCATGAATGGCTCGGCCTACGCCATGACCCGATAATTCTCGTACGATGCCGTATTTTTTCTTATTTATAAATTCTTCAATAGCGTGACTGATGTCGCCTACTCTTTGTCCCGCCCGCGCCTCGGCAATACCCACCATCAAAGCTTCTTTTGTATCATTCAAAAGTTTTTGGGCATTGCGAGTGATCTTGGCCACCGGCACAGTGATGGCCGAATCGGTAAAGAGCCCTTTGTGTTTTAGGCCCAAATCGAGCGATACGATATCGCCTTCTTTTAAGATTTTTTCAGCGCTCGGAATGCCGTGCACGACTTCGTTGTTTATGGAAACACAAAGCGATGCCGGGTATGGATAAGGCGCACCTTCTGGTTTGTAATTTAAAAAGGCCGGCTCGTCGCCAGCCTGGCGGATGAGAGATTCGGCAAAGTCGTTGAGCTCTTTGGCTGAAATACCGGGAGCGACTTTCTCTGCTGTCTTTCGCAATACTTCCCCGAGCCTGCGCCCTCCTTCGCGCAGTATTTCTATTTCTTCTTTTGTTTTTATGATGATCGACATGCTAAATCTTGGAGACTATCTCTGCATGCACTTCCTCCACTGTTTGCTCGCCATTTATTTCTATAAATTTATAGAATGGATTATTCTTTAGTTTTTCTATCACCGGTACCACGCTCTCTTCGTACCAGTTTAGCCGGCGCTCCACACTCTCGGCATCGTCGTCCATTCTTTTTCTTCCTACCAATCTCTCACGACTCCAATCTCGGCTAACATTCAAATAAACAACTACGGGATTTTCTCTTTCGTAAAATTTCATCGCGCTATCGAGCGCATCGCATTCAGCCAGAGTACGAGGCGTGCCGTCTATAAACAAATGCTCTTCCCCGGTCATCTCTTCTATCAAGATATGACTCCATAGATGCACAGCCAAGAATGCTGGCTGAAGCAAGTCTTTTTCATAATATTCGCGAGAGCGCTTTTGTGAAAGGCTATCGCCTTTTATAAATTCGCGAAATTTTGTGCCGGTTTCCAAATGGAAAATACGACGAGTATCTTTGTCGTTTTCTCTTATATATGCATCGAGCAATTGCGCTTGGGTGCCCTTGCCACACCCGCTTCGGCCTATCAATATAAATGTTTTTGGAGACATGCGATTATTATAGCACCCTAGTATTCCCGCATTGAAATCTGTGCTTGCATTTTCTTTACCAAGTCGAGAACTACAGAGACGACGATGAGGAGAGAGGTGCCACCTAGGGCGATGGCGGTGATCCCTGTGAGAGAGCGCATCAGAAGAGGAAGGACAGCGATGAGGCCGAGAGAAAGCGCTCCGACTAGGGTGATACGACTAGTGATCTTCGATACATACTCCGCAGTGGCTTCGCCTGGGCGAATGCCAGGGACAAAGGCGCCGTTCTTTTGAAGATTTTCAGACAAAGCTTTCGGATCGAAAGTGACAGCGGTGTAGAAATAAGTGAACATAAAAACAAGCACAAAGTATAGAGCCACATAGAGCCAAGAGTCTTGGGTGAAAGAAGAAAGCACGATAGAAATTTTGTGCAAGATGGTATTGTTTGCACCTGCCAAGAAATTGCCTATCATTTGCGGAAATAGCAGAATAGAAAGAGCAAAGATTATCGGAATAACGCCGGCTTGGTTTACACGAAGCGGTAAATAAGTGGAGGTGCCACCATAAACTTTCATCCCGCGAGTTTGCTTGGCATAGGTGACCGGTATCGGACGCTCGGCTTCTGATATGAGGATGACGCCTGCGATGACTAGGAGACCCACTACTAAAAATACTATATATAGAGGAATTGAAGACTTTGTAAATGTAAACAAAAATTCAGAAACATGTGTAGGCACAGATGCCACAATACCGGCAAATATGATGATGGACACGCCATTTCCGATACCAAATTCTGATATAAGCTCGCCTATCCACATGAGGAACATGGAACCACCGATGGCGATAGCGATACTGGTGATGTGCCCAAACAAAGATAGATCGGTAATGATACCTTGTCGCTCAAACAAAAATATAAGGCTGTATGCCTGGATAGCAGCCAGAGGAATAGTGAGCAAGCGAGAGTATTGAGCGAATTTCTTGCGACCAGCTTCGCCTTCTTCATGGTAAAGAGCTTTCAATTTAGGCACCATGATAGTGAGGAGTTGCATGATGATCGATCCGGTGATGTATGGACCGACGCCGAGCATGATGATAGAGAGGCGCGAGAGACCTCCACCAGAAAAGATGTTTAGGACGCCAAAGAATTGGTTATTGTTTAAAAAAGAAGCGAGCTTTGCGGTATCTATGCCCGGTATCGGAATACCAGCAAGCAAGCGAAAAACTATAATCGCTCCTAAAACAAAGAGGATTTTGTTTCGAAGTGATTTGTCTGTGAGTACGAGTTTGAATTTTGTCCAGAAATTTTGCATTTGTATTTTCTATATATTTAAATATTTACATATTTAAATCAGAGCCGTTTACGGCGCAATCTCCCCTCCTGCGCCCATGATAGCAGTGCGCGCGCCGGAAGAAATTTCGCAGTCTTTAAACTTGAGAGCTTTGTCGAATTCTCCACCAGCGAGGATCTTTACGCGAGGAGTCATGCGACCCTTCTTTTCAATCATACCAGATGCTAACAAAATTGCAGGGGTGATCATGGCTCCAGTCTTGAATCCATTTAAGGCAGAGAGTTTTACGATGTTTGGGCGCTTTTCAAAAGATTTGAAAATGTTTTTGCCACGTCCGCGAAGTTTTGGAATTTTCTTTATGAGATCGCGAAGTTCTGGGCGCTTCTTGCGACCAGCGCGAGCGTTTTGACCCTTTGTGCCGCGGCCAGAAGTCTTGCCACGCTTGCCTCCACGACCCACGGTCTTGGTTTTCTTATTTGCGTTCTTTCTTTTTAGTTCGTGATGTTGCATACAATTTTATTTATTATTGATTGATCGGCGCGATTTGCTTTAGCTTCATGGTAGAAAGGGCGATCAATGCAGCGCGAGCATTGTTCAATTTGTTCTTTGAACCAGAGTGCACCTTGGCGGTGACATCCTTTATCCCAGCGAGCGCGAGCACGTCGCGAAGCGATGAACCAGCGATCAAACCACGGCCACCATTTGGGCGAATCATGATTTTGGCCGAGCCGAATTTTGCTTCAGCATCGTGCGGGATAGACATGGTTTTAGTGGTCTTTACCTTTATCATGTTTTTCTTTGCGCTGCGAACAGCTTTGTTTATAGCGAGGGATGTATCGGTGGCCTTGCCTGTGCCGATGCCGACAGAACCCTTTTTATCGCCGATGACGATGGCGACAGAAAAGCTCATACGGCGACCTCCGGCAACCACGCGAGTGACACGGCGGATGTCCAGAATCTTTTGGTCAAACTCTGGCTTTGGGCGATCAGCAAAAGAGCGTCCACTAGTGCGACCACGAGGTCTTTCGGTTCGTGCATTTTCGGGAGCTTTATTTTCTGTTGGTTTGTTTGTTGTATCCATATATTTAAAATTCTAATCCTGCCGCTCGAGCTTCATCGGCCAGCGCTTTGATGCGACCAGTGTATTTAAAACCACTACGGTCAAAGACGACTTTCTTTATTTTAGCAGCCATAGCGAGCTTGGCTACTTCGGCGCCGACTGCTTTAGCGTGCTCGGTCTTTGTGCCCTTGGTTATCTTCATATCAGAAGAAGAAGCGAGGGTTTTTCCAGTGCTGTCATCGATAACCTGCGCATAGATAAATTTATTTGATTTGAAAACGACGAGGCGAGGGCGCTCTATAGTACCCGAGAGCTTGGCTCGGATTTTCTTTTTGATTCGTGATCTTTTTTCAGTTTTAATATTTTTTGATTTCATGTTTTTATGCGGTTTTCTTGCCCTGCTTGCGACGGATGACCTCGTCGTGATAGCGGAAGCCCTTGCCCTTGTAAGGCTCTGGCTTTTTGAGCGAGCGAACCTTGGCGGTAAATGCGCCCACGGCTTCCTTGTCTATGCCCGTGACGGTGATGTTGTTCTTCTCGGCCGTGACTGTGAGGCCAGCCGGTATTTCTACATGCACCTTGTGAGAAAAACCGAGCGCGAGGTCGAGAGACTTGCCAGCCACATCGGATTTGAAACCGACTCCTTCCAAAATGAGCTTCTTTTCATATGGAGTGTTTACACCTGTAATCATATTTTTTATATGAGAAGCATAGGTGCCCCAAAGTGCTCGGCCGAAAACATCGGTCTTGCGAGGCGCGAGAGTGATTTGATTGCCTTCAATCTTTATTTCCACTTCATCGCGAAAAGTTTTGGAAAGTTCACCCTTTGGGCCCTTTACAGAAAAGACACCAGCGTTTAAAGACACTGTAGTGCCGGTGGGAATTTCAATAATTTGTTTTCCTATTCTGGACATATAAATATAATTACCAAATTTTAAATAAAGCTTCTCCGCCGCAGAGCTCTTTGCGAGCCTTGTTGCCAGACATTACTCCCTTTGGCGTAGAGAGCACCAAAGTGCCGTGGCCATTCTTTACCGGGAAAATATCGCGCGCGCCATAATAAATACGGCAGGAAGGCTTGGAGATTCTTTTTATTTCCAAAACCTTTGGAGATTTGTCGGCATTGTATTTGAGCGCAACTTCTACAAATGGACGGCCGTGCTTCATCTTTTTAGTGATAGCGCCGACATAGCCTTCCGCTGCTAAGCATTCAACGATAGCGAGCTTCAATTTGGAATGAGGAAAGACTACCGAGTCGCGGTGCGCGAGGCTGGCATTCTTTATCATTATGAGCATGTTTGAAAGTGTATCCATTGAATAAATTTAAATATTTAAAGATGTAAACATAATTACCAAGAAGACTTGCGAACACCCGGAATCAAACCTTCGTTTGCGAGCTCGCGGAAGCAAATACGGCAAATACCGAAATCACGCATATACGCATGCCCGCGGTGACAGCGAAAACAACGGTTCTTCGCCCGTGTGCTAAATTTCGGCTTCTTGAGAGAGCGCTGGTATGTAGATGTTTTTGCCATAATTATAAAGACCCTTTTGGATTAGTATCACGTGTAGGTTCTTAAAGTATGTACCTTAAGGAGAAACACGGACTAAATCCAAATAAAAAGGGCTTCCGCTATATTAGCAGAAGCCCTTTTATAAGTCAAATTTTATTTCTTAAACGGAAAGCCCATGGCTTCGAAAAATGCGAGAGCTTCAGGTTTGGTTTTGGCAGTGGTGACGATGGTGACAGAGAGGCCAAACACATCTTTCAATTCTTCATCGGAAGTTTCTGGAAAGATGGTGTGCTCTTTGATACCCAAAGTAAGGTTGCCGATGTCGTCGACAATCTTGCGCTCAATACCGCGGAAGTCTTTGGTACGAGGCAGAGAGATATTGAGGAGTTTGTCTAAAAATCCATACATACGAGCGCCGCGAAGGTTTACTGATACACCGATAGGGTCGCCCTGGCGAGTCTTAAACGATGCGATAGATTTCTTGGCGCCGCGCACCGAAGGCTTTTGACCAGTGATTTTTGCCAAACGGCCCATGACGAAATCATTTTTGTTCTTGTCTTTCTTTACGCCGGAACCGGTCGCAGAGTTTATGGTGACCTTTACGAGCTTTGGCGCAGCCATTTTATTCTTGTAGCCGAATTTTTCAGCCATCTCTTTATAGGCCTTTTCTATTTTCTCTTTTGTTGTGTGAATTTTTTTATCCATTTTATTTAAATTACTTGTCTAGCTTTAGATTGGAAATATGCATCGGCATAGCGACAGAAACAATCTCACCTTTTTCGCTGGTGCGTCGTGCACGGCGGTGCTTCTTCATAGTGTTCAAGCCCTCCACGACAGCGCGATTGCGAGATGGTAAAACTTTCAAAACTTTTCCAGTCTTGCCTTTGTCATCGCCGGTGACTACTTTTACAACATCACCTTTTTTAATTTTAATTTTTTGTATCATATAAATTTAATTCGTAATTCGTAATTGATAATTCGTAATTACTTATAGTACTTCTGGCGCTAAAGAAACGATTTTCTGATAGCCCATTTCAGCGAGCTCGCGCGGAATAGGTCCGAAGACACGGCCGGCTAAAGGCTCGAGCTTGTCTTTTTCCAATATCACTACGGCATTGTCGTCGAAGCGGATGTATGAACCGTCCTTGCGGCGAAATGCAGAGCGCTCGCGCACGATGACTGCTTGGAGGACATCCTTCTTTTTAACACCCTTGCGAGGCTCGGCGACTTTCACCGAGAGGATGACCCGATCCCCTATCGAGGCATAACGGCGTTTGGAACCACCAAGCACTTTGAAAATCTTGCCGACGGTTCCGCCGGAGTTGTCTGTGATCTTTACTACTGTTCCATCTTGTACCATATAATTTTTATTCTTCTATTACGATAAAGCGCTTGTCCTTTGACAATGGGCGGGTTTCTCTAATGTTTACAATCTCGCCGACCTTGTGAGAATTGTTTTCATCATGCGCCTTGAACTTTTTGGAAATCTTCATAAACTTTTTGTATTTCGGATGCTTTTCATAGCGAGTAACCGAAACCACCACCGTCTTTTGCATCTTGTCGGAGACAACGGTACCTTTCAAAATTTTTCCTTTGTTTGTTTTCTTTTCCATATATTTGTTTAACCTTGCACAGCTACGCGGTCGATTACTTTTGTTTTGACCGAGAGCTTGGTGCCCGCTTTGCGCAAACCTTCGCGCGCTATCGCGCGGGTGGTGCCATCTACTTCAAAGATGATGCGCCCTGGCAAGACTTCAAAGCAATAGCCTTGCGGATCTCCCTTACCCTTTCCCATTCCCACCTGTGGCGGCTTTGCGGTTACCGGTCGGTCTGGAAAGATACGAATCCAAACTTTGCCGGATTTGCCGAGGGCGCGGGTCATGGCCTTGCGGGCTGATTCGATTTCTTTCGACTGCACGCGTCCGGCCGAAGTAGCACGAAGGCCGTGTGAGCCGAAAGAGAGCTTTATTCCACGAGTGTCCGCTGTGATGCGTTTTGCATTCTTGCGGGCGCTCTGCCATTTTCTGTGTTTTACTTTTTTAGGGAGTAACATACAATTTTATTTATCCTTTTTCGTATTAAAAATTTCTCCGCGGTAAATCCAAACCTTGATACCGAGGTCGCCATAAGACATATGCGCTTTTTCACGAGCGTAGTCGATATCAGCGCGGAAAGTTTGAAGCGGAATAGAACCGCGCTTTATCTCCTCACTACGAGAAATTTCGGCTCCGCCCAAACGGCCACCGAGCACGATGCGCGCTCCTTCTACCCCGCGGGTAGACATGACCTTCTCAATGATGGTCTTCATGACACGGCGGTATGGCAAACGCTTTTCCAAACCTTCGGCCACACTGTAGGCCACTATGTGCGCATCGGCATCGGGAACCGGGATTTCGACTATGTCGAGTTTTACTTCGCCAGTAGGTTTTATGTCGAGCTTGCCCAACATTTTCATCAAGCCTTCTTTTAATTTTACCGCGCCTTCACCCGAGCGACCGATGATCATACCTGGGCGAGAAGTGTGCACGATAATACGCAAAGATTTTTGTGAACGCTCTATCTCTATGTATGAAACATAGAAACCGCGAAGTTTTTTCTCGAGAAAACGACGGATCGCCACATCAGCTGAAAGAAGCCCTTTAAAATTTTTCGGTTCAGCAAACCAGCGGCTTTTCCAGTCGCGGAGGATGACTAATCTATGAGCATATGGGTGGACTATTTTAGACATAAAATTACTTGGTTTTGGATTTTACTGTTTTCTTTTTTGCAGATTTTGCTTTCGGCTCTTTTTCAATCAGAACTACTTCTACATGAGAAGAGCGCTTCTTTATCGGGAATCCCGAGCCACGAGCGCGAGGCATCATGCGCTTTAGCACTATGCCTTTGTCGACACGGATGGATTCTACAAAAAGATTTTCTATTTTTGCGTCTTTCGCATTAGCGATAGCAGACTTTATGAGCTTTTTTATAGGCTCACCAGCGCGCTTGGCCAAGAAATCCAATTCTACCATGGCAACTTCTACATTCTTACCACGCACTAAATCAGCCACAAGGCGGACTTTGCGAGGAGATTGGCGGTAGTTTGTAAGAGAAGCTTTAATCATAAAAATTATTATTTCTTCTTGGTAGTGTCGGCAGTTGAAGCTTTGGCAGCTTGAGCGGCAGCGATTTCAGATTCCTTTTTCTTGGCTTCAAGCTCTTTTTGCATCTTTCCTCCATGGCGGACGAACTTGCGAGTGAGTGAAAATTCGCCCAAGCGGTGCCCAACCATGTCTTCGGTCACGATGACCTCGAGGTGGCTCTTTCCATTGTGCACGCCAAAGGTAAAGCCGACCATTTCTGGAGAGATTTGGCTGGCGCGAGCCCAGGTCTTTATCATGCCGGTCGCCATAGGGTTTTTGCCTTCAATCTTTTTTAGAAGTCTTTCATCCACAAAAGGGCCTTTTTTGAGTGATCGTGTCATAGGTCAATTAAAATAGCTCTTTGCGAGCAGTAGAACCATATTAGCAAAATTGAATTTATTGTCAAATCTAAACCCCCTCTCCTTTTGAAGGAGAGGGGGTTAGGGGGTGAGGTAAGATTTTTATTGCGCTTTGCGATTCTTGCCAGTTCGGCGTCGGGAGACAATGAATACGTTTGAGTATTTCTTTGGAGTTCGAGATTTGCGTCCACCAGTGATCTTGCCGTGGCGAGTCTTTGGGCGTTTGGTTCCGCGACCTTGGCGTCCTTCTCCTCCACCGTATGGGTGGTCTACCGGGTTCATGGCTGTTCCGCGAACTTTAGGACGGATACCCTTCCAGCGACTCTTGCCGGCCTTGCCCCAGTTTTCGAGTTTGTGTTCAGAGTTAGAAACTTCCCCGATCGAGGCATAGCATTTGTCAGAAACTTTGCGCACTTCAGTAGAAGGCATTTTGATAGAGCTTTGACCTTCGTCGTTTGCCACTACTTGGGCAAAGATGCCAGCCGAGCGTCCAACCTTTGCACCTCCTTTTGGTTTCAACTCAATATTGTATACAAATGTACCGACTGGGATTTTGTTGAGCGGAAGGCGGTTGCCGATTTCAATCGGTGCAGTAGGTCCAACCATGAATTTATCGCCAACTTTCATAGACTTTGGCACGATGACATAGCGCTTTTCACCATCAGCGTAGACAGCGAGGCCGATAAAGGCAGAGCGGTTTGGATCGTACTCGATAGAAGTGATTTTTGCTGGAATATTTTCCTTGTCATACAAAAAGTCCACTTCGCGGAAAAGGCGCTTGTGTCCGCCACCCTTGCGAGGACCAGTGATGCGGCCCATGTTGTTGCGTCCAAAAGCGCGAGTGAAGCCATGAGTGAGAGACTTTTCTTTTTTCGCGCCAGAAAGCACTCCACGATAAGTAACTCGTGTCATTCCTCTTTGCCCTGGACTTGTTGGTTTATATTTTTTCATGATTTAATTCGTAATTCGTAATTGAAAATTCGTAATTATATTGCGATATCTATCTTGTCGCCCTTTTTCAAAAAGACCATAGCCTTTTTGCCGCCGGCTTGGTGGCCGATCTTGCCACGTACAACCACTTTCTTTTGCTTCAAAGTAATCACATTCACTTTCAGCGGAGTCACCTTGTAAGCAGTTTTGATATCTTTTATGATTTCAGATTTCGTAGCAGAAGGGGCGACATTGAAAACGTATATCCCCTTTTCAGCCAAAGCGGCTGCTTTTTCGGTGATCTTTGGGCTCTGTATTGTTGTAGTCTTTTTAGTTTCCATAAAATTATTTTAGGCGAGCCTCCAATACCTTTATAGTTTCAGTTGGATTTTCGATGATTAAATATCGGCGATTCAAAATATCAAGCACGTTTAGGTTTGAAACTGTTTCCAAATCTAATTGAGGCAAATTGCGGAAGCTCTTGTAGCTCTTTTCATCGCGACCAGCCATAGCAAGCACAGCGACAGCTTTGTTTGTCTTGCCAGTTTTAACCAAGTATTCAAAACCTTTTACTTTACCAAGCGCAGTCATGACCGAATTAGCAGTTTTAGTTTTGATTTTGTCTTGGACGAGAGAATCCACGAAAATGATTCTTCCAGCTTTGTACTTGGCAGAGAGTGCGGAAGCAAAAGCAACGGCTTTCATTTTCTTTGTGACTGATTTCTTGTAGTTCTTTTCCGCGCGAGGGCCGTGCGTGATTCCTCCACCACGCCAAATCGGCGAACGAGTGGAGCCATGACGAGCGCGGCCAGTACCCTTTTGCTTCCATGGCTTCTTGCCTCCACCGCGCACTTCGGCGCGGTTTTTGGTATGTGCAGTGCCGGCGCGAGAGTTGCTCATCATCGCTTCGGCTACCTGGTGCACCAAGTCGGCATTCCACTTTGCAGCGAAAAGTTTTTCTGGTAGTGCAATAGTTCCTGCGCTCGTACCTTTTTGATTGTAGATTGTTGCTTCCATATTATTGTGTTATCTCCACTACTGTGCCACGTCGGCCTGGAATAGCGCCAGAAATAATTATTTGATTTGTGGTAGTGTCGATGTCCAAGATTCGTAGATTGCCCACCTTTACGCGGTCGCTACCCATGCGTCCCGCCATGCGCATACCTTTTGGCACGCGATTGCGGAGACCTCCACCGATCGAACCCGGCTCGCGTTCAGAGTGCTTCTGACCGTGGGAGCGGCGTCCGCCGTGGAAGCCGTGGCGTTTTACCACACCTTGAAATCCTTTACCTTTGGTGATGCCGGCTACGCGCACTGCGTCGCCCTTAGAAAATACAGATACATCGATTTTATCGCCGATTTTGGCCTCGCCGATATCGCCCCCCCGCATCTCTACGAGCTTCTTAAAGGTACCCAAATCTTTGGTATGACCCAAGACAGATTTGTTTAGGCGTTCCTTTTTCTGCTCACCAATACCTACTTGGACAGCGCTATAGCCATCGCGCTCTTTGGTGCGGATTTCAGTGACAGTGTTCGGCATAGCTTCTACCACGGTAGCGGCAAAAGCCTTGCCGTCGTCTGCGAAATACTGGACCATATGCTGTTTTGTTCCAAGGATAAATTTCATATATTTATTACATCATTTTTACTTCGATATCCACACCAGAAGGCAAAGACATGTTAGTCAGAGCTTCGATGGTTTTTGCGGAAGGATTTTCGATATCGATCAAACGCTTGTGCGTTCGGATCTCAAACTGCTCGCGCGAATTTTTGTAAATAAACGGCGCGCGGTTTACCGTATACTTTTTGATTTCAGTTGGAAGCGGAGTCGGGCCCGATACAGTAGCATCGTGACGAAGCGCCGTTTCGATGATTTGCTTTACAGAAGCGTCCAAGATTTTGTTCTCATATGCCCGCACGCGTATGCGTAGTCGGACAGCGCCGTCGGTAGAAGAAGCGTCAGCTTTTACAGCTTTTGCTTTCTTTTTGACAATCTTTTTCTCTTCTGTTTTTTTGGTTTTAGCCATGTTTTAATTCGTAACTCGTAATTTAAAATTCGTAATTACGTTTAAGCTTTATTAAGCGATGATTTTTGTTACCACACCTGCGCCGACGGTCTTACCTCCTTCACGGATAGCGAAACGCTGTTGGTCTTCAAGCGCGACTGGAGCTACGAGTTTGACCACGAGCTTTACAGTGTCTCCTGGCATGACCATTTCGGTTCCTGCTGGAAGAGTAGTCTCTCCGGTCACATCAGTAGTACGGATGTAGAACTGAGGCTTGTATCCGGCAAAGAAAGGAGTGTGGCGTCCGCCTTCTTCTTTCTTCAATACGTAGACTTCACATTCGAAATCGGTATGAGGAGTCACAGAGCCTGGCTTTGCGAGGACTTGCCCGCGAGTAAGCTCTTCTTTCTTTGTACCACGGAGGAGAATTCCTGCGTTGTCGCCAGCCATACCCTCTTTCAAGTTCTTGTTGAACATTTCAATACCAGTAACGGTAGATTTCATTGTAGGTTTGAGACCGATGATTTCGATATCTTCACCGACTTTGATGATTCCGCGTTCGATACGGCCGGTCACCACTGTTCCGCGTCCTTCGATAGAGAAAATGTCTTCGATAGGCATGAGGAATGGCTTTGCGGTGTCGCGTTCTGGAACTGGGATGTATGTGTCGAGAGCGTTTACCAATTCAAGGATCTTTTGAGCCCATGGATCATCGATAGAAGTAGCTTCGAGGCCTTTCAAACCAGAGCCACGGATGACTGGAGCGTTTGCGCCATCATAACCTTGCTTTGTAAGCAATTCACGGATTTCATCTTCCACCATGTCGATGAGTTCTTTATCGTCCACCATGTCGCACTTGTTTAGGAAGACGATGATGCGAGGCACACCCACTTGCTTGGCAAGGAGCACGTGCTCGCGAGTTTGAGGCATAAGGCCGTCAGTCGCAGCCACCACAAGGATAGCGCCATCCATTTGAGCAGCACCGGTAATCATGTTTTTGATGTAGTCGGCGTGTCCTGGAGCGTCGACGTGTGCATAGTGGCGAGTGTCTGTGGCGTACTCGCTGTGAGAAATGTTAATGGT